>CAVYTG010000001.1:1967500-2004778 GCA_963771515.1 uncultured Gammaproteobacteria bacterium
GACTGGGACTAAGTCGTAACAAGGTAGCCGTAGGGGAACCTGTGGCTGGATCACCTCCTTACATATATCATGATATGATGCCTACACAAATTACTTTTACTCAAACCTTAGGCAATACCTGAAAAGGTATGAAACTTTAGATAAAAATTTTTAAGAAAGAGTTGTGCAAACTGCAAACTTGAGATAGCATGAGTCCTTTCAAAAAACATTTGAAGTCTAAAGAGCCAAAGCCAGAAGTGGCCATTCGGGTCTGTAGCTCAGCTGGTTAGAGCGCACCCCTGATAAGGGTGAGGTCGGTGGTTCAAATCCACCCAGACCCACCAATTGTTTTCTCTTAGTTTTTCAATTTTTGAAAATCGGGGCCATAGCTCAGCTGGGAGAGCGCCTGCCTTGCACGCAGGAGGTCGGCGGTTCGATCCCGCCTGGCTCCACCAGTTAACATGCCTGAAGTTTGATTTTTGTAAGTTTTCTTGTTATGTTATACAGCCTGATTATTCAGGCGCGAAGTGAACTCGAAATTGAGTAAACGACGCAGTGTTCTTTAAAAATTTAGTGATGTAATAATGGAAAAGCGTATAAAGTATTATACTACTTTAGACATTTTGAGAGGCGAGATACTTGGAGTCTCAAACTTGTTTGAGATTATATGGCCAAGTAATTAAGTGCACATGGTGGATGCCTTGGCGATAAGAGGCGATGAAAGACGTGGTAGCCTGCGATAAGCTTCGGGGAGCTGGCAAATAAGCTTTGATCCGAAGATTTCTGAATGGGGAAACCCGGCGCACGCTTAAAGCATTTATAATTATGAGTGTTTTAAGCGTGTGTCATTACTTGCTGAATACATAGGCAAGTAAAGCGAACCCGGAGAACTGAAACATCTAAGTACCCGGAGGAAAAGAAATCAACCGAGATTCCGTAAGTAGTGGCGAGCGAACGCGGAACAGCCCAGTTACTAAATCTTTATTTGTTCTAGTGGAATGAACTGGAAAGTTCAGCCATAGAAGGTGATAGCCCGGTACACGAAAGGGCAAGTAAAGTGGGTAACGAAGAGTAAATCGGGACACGTGGTATCCTGATTGAACATAGGGGGACCATCCTCTAAGGCTAAATACTACTTATCGACCGATAGTGAACCAGTACCGTGAGGGAAAGGCGAAAAGAACCCCGAGAGGGGAGTGAAATAGAACCTGAAACCGTGTGTGTACAAGCAGTGGGAGCTCTGTTTTTACGGAGCGACTGCGTACCTTTTGTATAATGGGTCAGCGACTTACTTGCAGTAGCAAGCTTAACCGAATAGGGGAGGCGTAGGGAAACCGAGTCTTAATAGGGCGTCGAGTTGCTGTAAGTAGACCCGAAACCGAGCGATCTATCCATGGCCAGGGTGAAAGTTCAGTAACATGAACCGGAGGCCCGAACCCACTACTGTTGCAATAGTAGGGGATGAGCTGTGGATCGGAGTGAAAGGCTAATCAAGCTCGGAGATAGCTGGTTCTCCTCGAAAGCTATTTAGGTAGCGCCTCGTGTATAACTGCTGAGGGTAGAGCACTGTTTCGGCTAGGGGGCCTTGTTGGTTTACCAAACCGATGCAAACTCCGAATATCAGCAAGTTTAAGCACGGGAGACACACAGCGGGTGATAACGTCCGTTGTGGAAAGGGAAACAACCCAGACCGCCAGCTAAGGTCCCTAAGTTACAGTTAAGTGGGAAACGATGTGGAAGGGCATAGACAGCCAGGAGGTTGGCTTAGAAGCAGCCATCCTTTAAAGAAAGCGTAATAGCTCACTGGTCGAGTCAGTCTGCGCGGAAGATTTAACGGGGCTAAAACTGTACACCGAAGCTGCGGGACTAGAAACTTTGTTTCTAGTCGGTAGAGGAGCGTTCTGTAAGCCGTCGAAGGTGAACTGAGAAGTTTGCTGGAGGTATCAGAAGTGCGAATGCTGACATGAGTAACGATAATGTGGGTGAAAAACCTACACGCCGAAAGTCTAAGGTTTCCTGCGCAACGTTAATCGGCGCAGGGTGAGTCGGCCCCTAAGGCGAGGCAGAAATGCGTAGTCGATGGGAAACAGGTTAATATTCCTGTACTTTATGACATTGCGATGGGAGGACGGAGAAGGCTAAGTCAGCCATCAGTTGGTTTTGGTGGTTTAAGCATGTAGGAAGCGTCTTTTGGTAAATCCGGAGACGTGTTAATTCTGAGGTGTGATGACGAATTGGGGCAGCAATGCCCCTATGAAGTGACTGATGCCATGCTTCCAGGAAAAGTCTCTAAGCTTCAGATGTCATAGAACCGTACCCCAAACCAACACTGGTAGACAGGTAGAGAATACTAAGGCGCTTGAGAAAACTTGGGTGAAGGAACTAGGCAAAATAGCACCGTAACTTCGGGAGAAGGTGCGCCTTTGAGTGTGAAAAGATTTACTCTTCGAGCACTTGAAGGTCTCAGAAACCAGGTGGCTGCGACTGTTTATCAAAAACACAGCACTCTGCAAACTCGTAAGAGGAAGTATAGGGTGTGACGCCTGCCCGGTGCCGGAAGGTTAATTGATGGAGTGCAAGCTCCTGATCGAAGCCCCGGTAAACGGCGGCCGTAACTATAACGGTCCTAAGGTAGCGAAATTCCTTGTCGGGTAAGTTCCGACCTGCACGAATGGCGTAACGATGGCCACGCTGTCTCCACCCAAGACTCAGTGAAGTTGAATTTGCTGTGAAGATGCAGCATACCTGCAGCAAGACGGAAAGACCCCGTGCACCTTTACTACAGCTTTACACTGAACTTTGGACATATTTGTGTAGGATAGGTGGGAGACTTTGAAGCAACCGCGCTAGCGGCTGTGGAGTCACCCTTGAAATACCACCCTGATGTGTTTGAGGTTCTAACCCAGGTCCGTTATCCGGATCGGGAACAGTGTATGGTGGGTAGTTTGACTGGGGCGGTCTCCTCCCAAAGAGTAACGGAGGAGCACAAAGGTACCCTCAGCACGGTTGGAAATCGTGCAAAGTGTGTAAAGGCATAAGGGTGCTTGACTGTGAGATAGACATATCAAACAGGTACGAAAGTAGGTCTTAGTGATCCGGTGGTTCTGTATGGAAGGGCCATCGCTCAACGAATAAAAGGTACGCCGGGGATAACAGGCTGATACCGCCCAAGAGTTCATATCGACGGCGGTGTTTGGCACCTCGATGTCGGCTCATCACATCCTGGGGCTGTAGCAGGTCCCAAGGGTATGGCTGTTCGCCATTTAAAGTGGTACGCGAGCTGGGTTCAGAACGTCGTGAGACAGTTCGGTCCCTATCTGCTGTAGGCGTTGGAAATTTGAGAGGAGCTGCTCCTAGTACGAGAGGACCGGAGTGGACATACCTCTGGTGTTCCGGTTGTCACGCCAGTGGCACTGCCGGGTAGCTAAGTATGGACGGGATAACCGCTGAAAGCATCTAAGCGGGAAGCCTCCCTCAAGATTAGATTTCCCTCCCAGAGGTTCGCCTCTGGGCTAAAGGTCCGTTGAAGACTACGACGTTGATAGGCAAGGTGTGGAAGCGTAGTAATACGTGTAGCTAACTTGTACTAATTGACCGTGAGGCTTGGCCATATAAACTCAAATAACGAACTTCTTTTTTATAGATAATTTTTCTTTATGAAAGAATCTGTATGTAAAGAAGTACTTAGTGTCCAAGGAGTGTATACAAAATTCGCTTTTCCAAATCACTAAATAATAGATTGTCAGTTCATAATTGATTGAACTGTAAACACCGATTTCCTGGTAATAATAGCAAGTGGGAACCACCTGATTCCATTTCGAACTCAGTAGTGAAAACACTTTGCGCCGATGATAGTGTGGGGTTTCCCATGTGAAAGTAGGTCATTGCCAGGATTTTTTTTATCTAAAAATAAATTGATGACACACTTTATATAGTTTCCAACGCTGAATTTAGGGCAGCAATTTCTGCCGCAAAACACTCTAATTTATCAATAACTTGCAATATCTTCTCTCTCATTCGCAATGGGGATATTAAGGGAGAGAGTCGCAATTCTCCCCCCTTGTAAGCGATCGCAAGCTTGGCTTGCGAGCTCGCTAATCAAGGGAAGCAATTCTTGCCCGATAGGACGGAAATTGCTGAATTTAGGGTTATTGTAGAGTGAAAAATCTTTAGTGACTTAGCTCTTCTCGTTTTAGGTTAAAAGATAGGAGGAAGAGTGAAAGAAAAAGAAGGCGTAGAATTTTCTAAAGATGTAGAACTTTCTAAAGACGTAGAACTTTCTAAAAAGTCTCGAACACTTTCCTGGCTATCAAGAACTTGAAGCATGTTTCTGTATAGTATATGGAGAGTGCTTAGATGCTCTAAATTTCTTAAAGGGGACAGTGCTGCTGTTTCTATATTTGAAATCTGCATCAGCTGATTTAGATAAAGACCTTCCAGTTGGCTAAATGCTTCACTGATGTATTGTAGGCTTTTTGGTGAAAGACTAAAGCAGCAAGACAAGTCTAACTGCTTTAGATTTCTAAAGCAGGCTTTTAAGATGAGTATGTCTTCATCGCGGATTGAGTTAAAATCTAGATAAAGTTCTTCTAAACTTTCTAATTCAGAAGAAGGGACGAATTTTTTGGATCCAAGCGCATGATTAGATAACCTAAGGCATTTTAATGCTTTCAGATCGAATAGATTGGATAGACCTTTATTACTGAGCTTGATACAATTTGATAGATTCACTTCTTTTAGTGTTGTTAATTTCCCCAAAGTCTCACCTTTAAACAAAGAACATTTAGATAAATCAAGATCAGTTAAGTTTACTTTCTCTAAGAAACCCACTCCCAAATCAGTGATTTTAGAGCAGTTAGATAAGTTCAATTTTTTTAATTTTACAAGATCCCTTAAATAGGCTAGTCCAGTATCTGTGGCATTCAAGCAATTGCTTAAATCAAGGCTAGTCAACTTTGGAAATGCATCAACAATTAGCTCTATTTGGAGATCATCGATGATGTTTTTGCAGCCAGATAGACGGAGTATTTGTAAATATTCAAGCCTTCTTATATAGGCTAATCCAGTATCTGTGACTTTCGAGCAATTACTTAAATCAATGCTAGTTAAATTTGGATATTCATCAACAATTTGCTTTATCTGATCATCTGTAATTTTTTTGTGAGGTTTTAGATGATGAACTTCTTTTTTAAGCCTTTTGGAAAAAAAGTGATTTAATTCTGTAAGATTTCTAATGACCTTATTCCTCACTTTCTTTTTTTTTGTAAACTCTAATATAGGATCTAAAATTATGTTTAAGTTTTTTTCTGTATCTATGGCTTGCATGAAACGCTCTCATATAGTTATGAACTATTAGAGAGTGTCGTCACGAGATTTTTTAGCCACAAACTGCGTATAATGGGTCAAATTTTAAGCAAGTTTTCGTTACATATACTTGATATGCTTTCTCAAACTTGCTTAAAATTTGCCGACACTACCCACAAGCTTGTGACTAAAAAATCTCGTGACGACACTCTCTGAGCAAGGGACTTTTATGAAAATTGTGATAAAAACCAGGCTTTGTTTGGATTTCATTTTTTGATGCAACGACACCCTCTAACGAGTGAGCAATGATTTTTGGATTAAAAAATGAAAGGAAAACTGATGCTGGATTTTTAAATGACAAGTGTTTGAAATACGCTTTTTTATAAACAATATTTCCACCGTAAAATTCCCCTACCTCTCCTAGGAAAGAACTTAACATAAATCTGTGATTCTAATCAACAAATTGAGAGTTTCCTAAAACACTATGAAAAACTTGTTAGTGACAAAGCGTGTTTTTTTAGGTATCAAAATGACAGAAGATGTGGTTACGAGATGTAAAACAATCCAGCGTGCCCTCAGAGATTTACCGGTTCGTTTTGTTGCACCAGAAAATATACATCTGACACTTGTGCCTCCTTGGAATATGGAAGATCAAGCGCTGGTGGAAGAAAAACTAGCCATTGTTGCAAGCCAGATCCACCATTTCCCCTTAAATTTGGTTCATTTAACGACGTGGCCTATGGACCGGCGAAGGTATCCAAGGTTGGTTTGGATTGAATGTACGCCTATTAAGGCGCTTTGTCTTTTGAGAAATGCCTTGTTGGAAAGTTTTTCGAAAGAAACCTTAGAACGAGACTTCCTTCCTCATATTACGATTGCTCGCTTTAACAGGAAACAGACTCGACAGCATTATGTTGTTGAGCAAGCTGTTTGTTTATCTATGCAGGTCGAGTCTTTTCAGTTGTTTGAAGTCCCGAAAGCAGGAGGTGCCTATCAGATTTTGAAAACTTTTTTCATTCGTTGACTATTCTTTAACGAATTTAGGTTGAATGATGCCGCATTCTACACGATGTCCACCTCCACCCAGCTTTTCAGGTGAGTCACTATAATTGTCTCCGCCTTCATGTACCATGATTGAGTGGCCCATAATCATTTTGATTTTTTTCAGCTTGGGCGCAAGGACAGGTATATTTGCCATCCCTTTTGCATCAACATATAAGACAGGTAGATCACCTAAATGTCCTTGATCATTATAGGGACCTAAGTGCTTATTCGTTTTTTTGGGATCGAAATGTCCACCAGCTGCCATGCCTTTAAGATCACAAGTAGGGTTTTGATGGATATGAAAGCCATGAAGACCAGGCTTTAAACCTTTTAAATTTGGAGTGAATAGAAGTCCATATCGGGTTTCCTGAATAGAAATTGAGCCTGCAGGTTTTCCAGCATGTTCTCCTGTCAAGAAATGGATAGGTACAGTTACATTGGCGAATGTCGTGGTACTGAAAATAAAACCAAATACAGCAAGTCGATAGCTTTTCATCCTGATTGATCTCCTGACTATGTTGTGACATCAGCAATTCCCGCTTTACCGGGCAAGAATTGCTTCCATTGATTGGCGCGGCTCGCGAGCTTAGCTTGCGATCGCTTTTAAGGGGAGGGAATCGCGATTCTCCCCCTTAATATCCCCCATCGCGAATGGAAAAATGCTGCAAGCGATTAGGGTGTTTTCCGTCGGGAATTACTGGGGTGACATTATTCTGTTAAAATAATATCATGAATTGAGGTTTAATGACCTGCTTACCTGAATTGAAATTTACTTAAAAAAGCTGACGCCCTATCGTCCCTTATGAACACTAACTTAAAAAAGCTGATCAAAATACTTGGCGATGGATTTTTCCATTCAGGCACCGATTTAGGAGAGCGCTTAGGTCTCACTCGAGGCGGGGTTTGGAAACTGATACAGCAAGTGCAGACCTTGGGTATTGTTGTCGAATCTAAAACCAATAAGGGTTACCAGATTGTCGATGGCTTAGAGCTGCTTTCTCTGGATGCTTTGAAAGCGAACCTTTCAGTATCAACTCAGTCCTTGATTCAGGACATTGTTTTATTGGATGAGGTTTCTTCAACCAATGACTTCCTGTTAAAACATCCCCCTATTTCTTCAGGTAAGGCTGTGATTTGCATTGCCGAGAGTCAAACAGCAGGAAGAGGGCGGTTTGGACGGAAGTGGTTTGCACCTTATGCCAGTAATCTATATTTGTCGTTGCTTTGGCGATTCCCTATGGATGCAGGGCAACTTTCTGGCTTAAGCTTAGGGATGGCTGTGGGGATTGCAAAGGCATTAAGTCGTTATGGCATTCAAGAACATATTCAGCTGAAGTGGCCTAATGATGTGTTATGGAGAGGAAAAAAGTTATCAGGGTGTTTAATAGAGGTTCATGGGGAGGCTTATGATGCTTGCCATACTGTGATTGGTATTGGTATGAATCTGAATATGCCACAGGAGGTAGGCCAGGAAATTCAGGCGGATTGGGTGGATATCCGGCAGATTATTCAAAATATACCTGAACGAAATCGTTTGACAGCTCTCATACTGGAGGAGGTTTTGAGGGTATTGCCAACTTTCCAGATGCATGGTTTGGCACCTTTTAAATCTACTTGGGAACGCTTAAGCGTCTCTTTGAATAAAACAGTTTCGATTGTGAATTCAACAGAAACCGTGACAGGGATAGACCGCGGTATTGATGCACGAGGGTGTCTTTTGTTAGAAAAAGAGAAAACACTTCGTGCTTTTTCTGGGGGAGAAGTTTCTTTAAGGTTGAATGCCAAAAGGAATTTCTGCCAATAAAGGTGCTGAAAGATAGTGGGAAATGGTGTGCTGATTTTCTTTCTGAAACGGGTAGTCAGGTTCCAGGGTGTTAGCAATCCAGCCTGCCAAAGGTACTCTCATTTTTTGGATACTTTCTACAGTCAGCAATGTGTGATTAATGCACCCCAGCCGGATGCCCACCACAAGAATGACAGGCATTGTTAACGCTTTGGCTAGATCAGCCATGGTTTCGGAATCATTGATGGGCACTTTCCATCCCCCTGCACCTTCAACCAGGAGCTTATCAGTGGGTGCTGTTAATGCTGGCTGACAAGACTGAATGATTTGAGTCATGGAAAGACTCTGATTTTTCGCTGCGATATTCGGTGAAGCGGGGTCAGTGAGTGCAAGGGGGTTGATTTGATGATAAGGGAGCTTGAGGGTGCTGTGGTGCTGTAGCAGGAGGGCATCATGATTACGCCTTCCGTCAGGTGTTTGATGGCAGCCTGTTGCAATGGGTTTGAGCCCCAGGGTAGAGAGTCCTTGTTTTGCAAATAAATCCAGTAATAAACAAGTGACTGTTGTTTTTCCTACACCCGTGTCTGTCCCGGCAATAAAAAAGCTGTGGTTTGAAAGCAGCGTGTGTTTACATTTCATTGCACGACTCCATACAGTACTTTATAGGTCGCTGGAAGTCGTTGTTGATCATTACAAAATTTTTCATAGACCTCAGCCAATCGCTTAAATTTTTTTTTACCCGATAGGCCCTTTGAGCGGTTTTTTTGAAGATTGTGAGCGCCTAGTGCTTTTAGATTTAACAGCAAATCTTTTAGGTTTGTATAGGTGAGCTGCACGGTCTCTTGCTGAACTTGATGTATCTGATACCCAGAGTGAATGAGCATTTGCGTGATGCTTTCGGGTGTTGGAAAGGGGTGTACATGCGGATAGTGATCTACCTTTCCCCAGGCTGCTTTTAGCTCAAACAGGGTCCCTGAAACCAGGGTAGCAAATCCTAGATATCCGTTAGGTTGAAGTATTCTTTTTAATGCAGTTAAGGTGCCTGGCAGGTGTGAACTCCACTGAAGCATTAGATTAGAGTAGATGCAATCCACACTGGCTGTGCTAAAAGGTAAAGCGTCAGCATCGGCACAAATATAAGATAATCGTTTGCCGCTATGATGTTGAGCAGCAAAATGCATCATTCCCATGGCGATGTCAATGCCAATGACCTGAGCCTTAGGAAAGCGTGCTGCAATTTGTTGCGTAAAATATCCTGTACCTGCGCCGATATCCAAGATGTAATCCATTGGGCTGGATAGCTTTGTCAACTTCTTTAATAGCTGTGCTCCTGTGTGCATTTGTAATTGTGCTGCGGCTTCATAAGTTGAAGCTGCCTGACCAAAAGATCGGGAAATTTGATGTTTTTCGTAAAGAAGAGGGCGATGGGTCGCACGCATATCATTTTCTGTATGTTGATAGAAGGGTTGCTAAGGTAGATAACAACTGATCAATGTGAGATTTTTTGTGATGGATGGTTAGGGTAATTCTAAGGCGTGCGGTATTGTTGGGTACTGTAGGTGGACGGATGGCGCCCACTAGAAAGCCAGAAGTTTGCAGTGCATTTGCCAATAATAAGGTGGTTTCGTTGTCTCCAATGAGTATGGGCTGGATGGGTGTTTCTGATGGCAGGGTTGTTAGGTTCAGTTGGTTTGTGCATGTTTGAAAGTACCGTATTAAATCTTTCAGGTAAGTTCTTTGATTATCCGCTTCTTGAAGCAGTTGAAGGCTGGTACGAGTGGCTTCAGCAATGGCTGGTGGAAAGGCGGTTGTGTAAATATATCCCCTTGCGGATTGAATGAGCATTTCAATCAACGTTTCACTGCCTGCCACGAAAGCACCAAAAGTGCCAAATGCGATACCAAAACTACCGGTGGTTAACGTAACTGCATGAGGAGGAACATTTTCATGATGTACCGTCCCTTTTCCTGAGGGACCTAAAATACCTATACCATGCGCATCATCTACAATTAAGGCTGTCTGATATTGACTTGAGATCTGTGTCAGCTGTGCCAGGGGTGCGATGTCTCCATCCACACTAAATACGCCATCTGTCACTATCCACCTTTGATCAGTAGAAGAGGATTCTAGGCGAGATACCAGATCTTCCAGGTCTCGATGGTGATACCGATTAAATCGAGCTTGAGAGTATCTTCCTGCATCGATCAAAGATGCATGATTTAGCCGATCTTGAAGTAGAGCATCGGTAGGATGAATCAAACTGGTGAGTACGCTTAAATTTGCGGCGTATCCTGTAGAAAAAAGCAAGACACGAGGGGTTTCCAGAAATTCAGCTAGCTCTGCTTCTAGTGCTTCGTGGGCTGGGTGATATCCACCCAATAAAGGCGATCCTCCGCTGCCAACTCCATGCGCTTCAGCACCTGACCTAAGTGCTGCGATTACTTTTGGATGTTGAGACAGACCTAAATAGTCATTGCTGTTAAAGGTGATATAAGATTGATTTTGATCGTATACTTCTGCACCTTTTAGCCTGCTCATTGGTATCCGGGATCGATAGAGCGCTTTTGACTGGATGGCTGCTATTTTTTGAAGACAACGTTTTTCTGTAAAGTGTTCGATGGTTTTTAAAGACATGGCACTTCCTCAACAGGGGCAGCATGCAAACCTAGACGACGGAATAATTTTTGGTCTTGGTCTGCTTCGGGGTTAGGGGCGGTCAGCAATTTATGGCCATAAAAAATAGAATTGGCACCGGCTAGAAAGCAAAGGGCCTGCAATGTATCTGACATCGTTTTGCGGCCAGCGGATAAACGAATCCGCGAAAAGGGCATTAAAATACGTGCGCATGCAATGACACGAATCAAATCAAAAGGATCAACCGGTTTTGATTCTGCCAATGGAGTGCCTGGAATGGGAATCAGTTGATTGATTGGCACACTTTGAGGAGGCTCAGGTAAATTGGCGAGTGTTTTTAATAACTCAATGCGGTCTGCCTGTGTCTCACCCATCCCGATAATGCCACCACAACACACTTTCATGCCAGAAGCTCTGACGTGTTCCAATGTATCCAGACGGTCTTGATACGTTCTAGTTGAGATAATGTGAGGGTAGTAGGCTTCCGACGTATCCAGATTATGATTGTAATAATCTAACCCAGCTGCCTGGAGTTGTGCTGCTTGTTCAGCATTGAGCATTCCCAATGTAATACAAGTTTCTAGCCCCATCTTTTTGATGGCTTTGATGATTTTCAGTACGGACTCAAATTCCTGTTTGGGTGGAGAGCGCCAGGCGGCTCCCATACAGAATCGGGTAGCACCTTCAGCCTTTGCCTGGCGAGCGACATCTTTGATGGCTTCAATATCCCAAAGTTTTTCTCTTTGAAGGTCTGTGTTGTAATGCGCACTTTGTGGACAATAAGCACAATCTTCAGGACAGCCTCCAGTTTTGATATTGAGCAAGGTGCTTATTTGTATTTCATTTGCGTTGAAGTGTGTACGATGAACTTGTTGTGCTTGAAATAACAGATCAAATAATGGTTGCTCATAAAGCTTTGTGACCGTATGAGTCGTCCAGGGGGTAGCAAATTGGATTGACATAGGAAGATGTACTCCTGAAATTTTTACTTAACATAAAGCCTTGGATCCTGTATTGTCAACTAAAAATATTATTCGGAGTTGACAATTGTGGTGGATATTATTGATCGTGATTTACAGCATATTTGGCACCCAGCCTCTCAAATGAAGGACTATGAAAGCTTTCATCCCTTAGTGATTCGACGTGCTGTTGGGTCTTACCTGGAGCTTGAGAATGGGGAAAAAGTGATTGATGCAATTTCGAGTTGGTGGTGTAAATCTTTGGGCCATCAACATCCTGGTATTCAGAAAGCATTAATCGCTCAAGCTGGGAAATTTGAGCATGTGATTGCAACCAACACCTGTCAGGAGGTTTTGGTGAAACTTTCTGAGCAACTTGCGTGTTTAACTTCAACATTACCTAGAGTTTTTTATGCTGGGGGGGATGGATCTTCAGCGATAGAGGTTGCTATGAAAATGAGCATACACAGCAGAAGACTCCAGGGAGATAAGGCTCGTCATCGATTTATGGCATTGAAAAATGGGTATCACGGAGAGACAGGGTTAGCGTTAGCTGCCAGTGACATTGATCTTTATAAGGCACCTTACGAGTCATTGCTTCCCTCCGTACTTTTTTTAGAGGGAATCCCTTATGTCAGTTCCAAATCAGACCCGCTTTGGTCTGATTGTGGAAAAATTTGGCCAGCCATTGAGGCACAACTCACGGCACATGCAGAACAGTTAACAGCCATATTGGTTGAACCCATCCTTCAAGGCGCTGGAGGCATGCTGATTTATAGTCAGGATTTCTTACGCAGACTTAGAGACTGGACGCAAGTACATCAGGTTCACCTGATTGCCGATGAGATTATGACAGGGTTTGGTCGTACCGGGAAAATGCTTGCTTGTCATCATGCGCAGATAGAACCTGATTTTTTATGTCTTTCTAAGGGTATGACATCGGGTTGGCTTCCTATGAGTGTCGTGTTAACACAGGAAGGGATCTATCAACAATTTTATGCAGATTATCAGGAAGGAAAATCCTTTTTACACGCCCAAACCTATAGTGGAAATGCTTTGGCAGCAAGTGTTGCACTAGAGACACTCCGTATTTTTGAAGCAGAACAGATTTGTGCGCGTGTGGAGGCGCTAGAAACAAAGTTGCAACAGTGCATGGAGCAGGTTGCAGAAGAAACGGGGTGTCTTAACCAGATTCGTACGATTGGCTTTATGGCAGCAGGGGATTTAATGACTGAAATACCTCGAAAAGGGTTTGAAGTGTTTCAGAATGCAGTGCAACTGGGGGCCTTTCTTAGACCACTAGGCAACACGATTTATTGGCTGCCACCCTTAAATATAGATGAAGCTACTTTAACAAAGCTGACAGAAATTACGATCCAGTCGATCAAGGCATCCTTGTAATTAGGGAGGTTGCCTATCTGACCTTTCAAGCTGAATTACGTTATCTTTTTTCATGGTGTATCCCTCTTTTGTTAGTTACTTTGTTTTTTTCACTAGGGGTACACCACCTAATTCATTAAGCTACCCATACACAACTTTTGAGCATAACTCGAGCAACCACTCAAAAAGGAAATAAATTTAACTTTTAAAGCAATTGCATAGCCCATCAAAAATTACTCCTTCTCAATTCGTGAAAGCTTGATTTTAATTCATCCTTACTTTTTAACAGTCTTTAACTTCAATTTGATCGCTTCATTTTTCTTGAAGATGTTTCCACAATTACAATTAGGTCTTTGTGCTATCCTCATCGGACCGTGGTAAAAACAAGCGCCATTCCTAAATGTTGGTTTTTTTGTGTAAGGGAAGTCTTTTCCAGAGCGAGCATCTTCAAAATAATCTTCATCAGTTTTATAGTCACTTCTTACTGGCTGTCTAAATACTTTGTAACGTTTCATCCTAGAAAGATCACTAAAACTAACGTCATTAACAAACAAAGACCCTTTATAATTTACCTGATTATTACTATCTATGTTGTCTAACACATATTGTAAAGGTGGGCACTGAACAGCACTCGAAAATGCGGTTCCATAAAAAAATAAACAAGGAAAGAATATAAAAGCAACCTTATTCAATCCACGAAAGTAACTCATAAAACGAAACACGCTTAAGCCAAACTTCTGTAGCGATGTTTTTCCTGCTTTGTCCTGATCAATTGTATGAGACATATCATTTCTCCCTAATTAGTTATCTTTAATAATTTCCATAAATTTTTGCATGTTATAATAAGCGGTTAGGCTTCATGAACCCTCAATGATGCACTTCGTTAAAATTCAATGATTGATTCAATATGAATTATAGATTATTAATTTTTAATTGCTAAAATTTGTCTCTAATGTAATGAACCATCCTCCCTTATGGGATCAAAACTCATGCTATTAGAATTAGCTTAAGTTTGTATTTAAAAATTTCTATTTTATTCATTAGCTTAATGCATCCGAAGATTGCGGAAGGTGTGAGAACAAAATTTAAGGATCAGAAACAAAAAATATTCGTTTTTTGGCAGAGAGTATCAAGAAAAGCAAAATATATATGGACAGGCAGCTCTAAAGAAGAGATGCAGGTTATAAAAAAACCGGAGTTCAGTTAACTAAACTCCGGAGGCAAGGTGACAATAGAAATTTAACTTCCGCAAAAAGAAAGGAGGGGAGGAGATAAAACGGGTAAGTCAATCACCTTAATTTATTGTATTAGAACTAAAAAAGCCTGAAAAGCATCTATCTGCGGTTTGGTTTGTGAGACACTTCTTACATATTGCAATTTTGCAGAGAACATAAGTGCTTACTGGCTTTTTAAGGGGTTTTGAAGTATTATTTAACCATTCCATGGCTCATGATAACTGAACAATGGTCAGAATAAGGAGGGCAAAGAATGGCTCAAGAGCAACAAAGCTTTTTCAATCGATTAAAAACCTATTTTCTTCCTCGGACAAAACACAGCTCTTATAGAGAAACAGGATTGCATTCTATTGAGAGTAATTTATTCAGTACATACACTACTAAAAAAAGTTTTGTTTGATGCCTATCCAGGTGATGGGGTTGTTCCACTATCCTTTAGAGCTTCTGTGAGCGGTCATAAAGTCTCTAACAGAAGCAAAGCTTGCTTTGATTATTTGCCAATATTTATTTACCTCTCAAGCCTAGAAAAATGGCAGCAGACCGAGATCATCCATAGCAGTAAAAAAATCCCTCCTTTTCTTTACCCTTTATTAGATAAGCCGTTGTCATTACTACTCCCATTTAAAACAATCCATGCAGCATTAGAAACCACAATTAGTCAAAAATAGTGAGTTCTTTAAGAAAATTTTGAGAGTAGAGTTCTCAATAGGATTTTTTTTTTTGCAATAAGATAGGCGCCTTATGTTGTATTTTCACCTGAATTTGGCTAGCGCCCTAATTAGGATTGCTCGAAAGGACAATCGCACGGGTGAGCCCCATGCGATTGTACAAAGTGTTTGACTGGATTAGTAGCGTTTACGACCTCCATCAAATCCACCACGTCCGCCACCGCCAGATCTTTTTTCCTGGGGTTTTGCCATGCTAACCACGATTCTTTTGCCTTCTATATCTTTTTCATGCATAGAGAGTGCTTCCTGAGCAGAAGATTGAGCCTCAAAGGTAATGAAGCCAAATCCTTTTGAACGCCCTGTTTCACGATCCTTAATGATGACCAGATCAACAATTTCGCCAAAAGGGCTGAAATGATCGCCCAACTGGGCTTCTGATAATTTGTAGGGCAAGTTCCCAATATAGATTTTTGAGTTGTTCACGAAAATAAACCTTTAATAAATTGAACGATGAGGCATTGATGGCTGTTATGGAAAAAGTCAAAGACACCTCTAATCTGCCACGTGTTGTCATGACATTAGTAACATTCTACACGTTTTTTGTTGTTTTGACACGAATTTATTTTTTGGATGGTTGCGGTGGTTGAGCAATTGGGTAGAAGTGGTAATATCGTTACATCGCCTCCGTAGCTTCTTACGAATGTTGCACCTGCAATTTGCGCTTCAACATAGTCCCCCCCTTTTACAAGTACGTCAGGCTTGATGAGCTCAATGAGGCGGCTGGGGGTATCTTCACTAAAGGGGACGACCCAATCCACAGATCTGAGACCAGATAAGACCAACATACGATGCTCTAATGAATGAACAGGGCGGCCGTCACCTTTGAGTCGGGCAACTGATGCATCATCATTCACAGCGATGATTAAGCGATTGCCGAGTGATTTGGCTGCCTCAAGGTAGGTGATGTGTCCAGCATGAATCAAATCAAAGCAACCATTGGTCAGAATGATTTTTTCGCCGCATGCTTTTGCTTCCCGAACAGCGGCTAATAACTCTGTTTCCTTGAGAAGGCTGCAGTATGCACTTTGATTTTGAAGCGCTCGTCTGAGTTCATGAATAGATACCGTTGATGTGCCTGGTTTTCTCACGCTGATGCCTGCCGCCGTGTTACTGAGGGTCACTGCGGTTTTTAAATCTGCGTTGACTGCAAGGCTTGTCGCTAGTGTGGCTATGACGGTGTCGCCTGCGCCGGTCACATCAAAGACTTCTTGTGCCAGGGCTTTTAATAAAAAAGGAGGTTCACGATGAGACAATAACATCATGCCGTTAATCCCGCGGGTCACCAATAAAGCAGATAAATGGTGCTGGTTTAATAGATGCATGCCTTTTTCAATCATGCTAGCTTCCGTTTCGCACTTTCCTACCGTTGCTTCAAGTTCTTTTGTGTTTGGGGTAATGAGTGTTGCGCCGTCATAAATGGAAAAGTCTTTGGCTTTTGGATCAACCAGGACAGGTATGTTCTGAGCTTTTGCTGCTTGAATCAGTGCGGCAGGGTTGCATAAAGTGCCTTTTGCATAGTCGGAAAGAACGACGGTATTTGCCTGAGGAAGCAGTTGTTGGTAAGCAGAAAGCAGCTGATCAGGGCGGGGGGTTAAGGGTTTTTCTATATCCAGTCTAACTAGTTGCTGGCGACTGCTGACAATGCGGGTTTTTTGGATGGTGGGTTCCTGGGTTTCGATCAAATGGGTTTCAATCCCCGCTTGAGTGAGCATATGGGAGATAGATTGTGCTTCTTTGTCCTGGCCGACAATACCTAATAGAATAACTTCAGCACCTAGCGCCTTAATATTTAAGGCGACATTTGCTGCGCCGCCTGGCCGCTCGCTGGTTTGGGTAACCTCCACAATGGGGACGGGTGCTTCAGGTGATATTCGATTGATGGGGCCGGAGAGATAGCGGTCTAGTATAATATCGCCAACGACTAATATTTTTGCTTTTTGAAAAGGAGGTATTTGAATCAATGTAAAATCCAGATCTTGACGTTGAATGAGTATCGGGTGCGCCTTCAATTTGTTTTTTGAACTCAAAAAACAAATTGAAGGCATTCCCTGAGCAATGGTCTTAAAAATCTTTAGGGCATTGCCTAGATAAATGTTTTAAAAAGTTTTAAACTAAAAGATAGTTTTTTGCAACAAAGCGCCTTGTTTTAGGGTGTGTTTACATTTCATTGTTTTGTTCCAAAATGTGGGTAATGGAGGCAAATTTTGAGTAAATTTGAGGAAGCCTATTCATATAGGTGACGAAAATTTGCTTGGAATTTGACCCATTTTACGCGGTTTTTAACAAAACAATGAAATGTAAACACACCCTAGGCAATAAATGTTAAACATTCGGCTGAAATATGACAGAAAAGAACAAATCCAGGGGAGTTAAAAAAACACGGTCTTCTGCTAAAAAGAAAGTAGATACGGAGTTTTTGGATTCTAAAAAACGAGTAAAAGAAGCTAAAGCCACAATGGAGGAGCGAGATGAAGTCGCTTCTTTGCTTGCTAAGGGGAAAGAGCAAGGGTACCTCACATTACCTGATATTAATGACTCCTTGCCCGATGTGATTTCACAAGACCAGGTAGAAAGTATTATCGATCTCCTCGGGGAAGAAGGCATTTCTATTCAGGATTCTGAGGATGGTGCCTTGTTATTGGATCGTGATTTGCCTATTGAAGAGGATGTAGGAGAACCGGATGATATTTCAATTGTCAGTAGTGATTTATTAGGCAGAACAACAGACCCCGTACGGATGTACATGCGAGAAATGGGGCACGTTGAACTCTTAACCCGAGATGGGGAAATTGAAATTGCCAAGCGGATTGAAGAGGGAACCAAGCACATCATTGATGCGTTATCCCAGTATCCTCCCGTGGTTGACTCTATTTTGGCTGAATTTAAAAAAGTACTGGCAGGTAAACGTCGTATCACAGATCTGGTCAGTGGGTTTCTGGATGAAAGCATGACGGATTTTTCTGGTTTAAGTGAAGGAGAAGAAGATCTTTCAGAATCTGAAGATTTTGAATATGAAGAGGAAGAAAACGAAAGCGGTGAAGAAGATGCTGATGCGGACGAAGAGGGGGGCGCAGAAGGTGTTTCTTTGGAGGTTATTAAGCCTTGCTTTGATGAGCTGGAAGTCCTTCAGCAGGATTTTGTAAAGATCCTCGCGAAACATGGCAGAAAGCATCCTGAAACATTAAAGCGGCAGCAGGCTTTATCTGAACTTTTAATTAAATTTAAGCTGACGCCAAAACAGTTAGTGCTTCAGATCCAAAAAGTAAAAGCCATTGCAGATCGAATTCGGATGCAGGAGCGGGCAATTCGAAGCTTATGTGTGGATAAGGTAAAGACGCCACCTGCGGATTTTTTAAGCAGCTTTCCTGGCAATGAAGCCAATTTAGATTGGCTAGATGTCTATATGAACGCGCATAAAGCCAATAAAGCAAAATTAGAATTACATCGTGCTGCGATACAGCTTGCCCAAAAAGATTTGGTGAATCTGGAAAAAGAAACAGGCATGCTTATTTCTGATTTAAAGGAAATCATCAAGAACCTTAACGTTGGGGAAAAGGAGACAAATAAGGCAAAAGAAGAGATGGTTGAGGCCAATTTACGATTGGTGATTTCAATTGCTAAAAAATATACGAATCGCGGGTTACACTTCCTCGACCTGATTCAGGAAGGGAATATCGGTCTTATGAAAGCAGTTGATAAATTTGATCACCGTCGAGGATATAAATTTTCTACTTATGCCACCTGGTGGATTCGTCAGGCTATCACTCGGGCAATTGCTGATCAGGCTCGGACGATCCGTATTCCTGTTCATATGATTGAAACCATGAATAAGTTGACTCGAACGATTCGTATGACTGAGCAAAAATTTGGTCGTGAGCCTACATCAGAAGAAGTGGCAAAAATTATGAATATCAGTGAAGACAAAGTGAACAAGATTTTTAGAATTGCCAAGGAGCCTATTTCTTTAGAGCGAAATGTCGGGGAAGATGATGACACTCGCTTGAGTGATTTTGTTGTAGACACAACACAGGCGCGTCCTGATGAACTTGCCATTGATAAGGGATTGTCGCGTGCTATTAACGCTGTACTTTCTACTTTAACTGAGCGAGAAGCCAAGGTGTTGAGAATGCGCTTTGGTATTGATATGAATACAGATCATACGCTAGAAGAAGTAGGTAAACAGTTTGATGTCACACGCGAAAGAATTCGTCAGATTGAAGCGAAAGCCCTTCGTAAGCTCCGTCATCCAAATCGAGCAGAACAATTGAGAAGCTTTTTGGATACCTTGGAGCTGATGAGTAAACGGAGGAAAAAGCAAGATATGATGCGTGATGAAATGGGTGATTTAGACCGCCGCTCAAGAAACGATCAAGAAGATGATACAGATTTCGAGAGAGAGTCGGATGATGAAGCATAAGTCAGGCAGCCAGAAAAAACCGGTTTTATTCAGTGGTATTCAGCCTTCAGGCACATTAACCATTGCTCACTATATTGGTGCTATTCAGCATTGGGTTTCTCTGCAAAATCAGTATGAGAGTATGTTCTGTATTGTAGATCTTCATACGATAACAGTTAGACAAGATCCAAAATTACTGTATCAACGCTGCTATGATTTGTTGGCGTCTTACATAGCCTGTGGTATTGATCCTGATAATAGTGTGCTGTTTATACAGTCTCATGTTCCGCACCACGCAGAACTTGCCTGGATATTAAACTGCTTCACGTTGATTGGTGAATTAAACCGAATGACGCAGTTTAAGGATAAATCCAAACGATTTGAAGAAAACATCAATGCTGGGTTGTTTGGTTATCCTGTCTTAATGGCTGCAGATATTTTGTTATATCAGACACAGGTCGTACCAGTGGGGCATGACCAGAAGCAGCACCTGGAGTTAACGCGAGATATTGCGATTCGATTTAATAAGTTGCATGGCGAAGTATTTACCGTGCCTGAACCTTACATATCAAGCTTTGGCAGTCGAATTATGAGTTTACAATCTCCTGATCGGAAAATGTCAAAATCTGAGAGTGAGCAAAGCTATATTGGACTATTAGACTCCCCAGATCAGATTGTGAAAAAACTGAAACAGGCTGTCACAGATTCTGGCAGTGAGGTTCGATATGATCTGAATCAAAAAGCAGGCATTTCTAATTTGCTGGTGTTGTTATCTTCAGTGACAGGGGAGTCTGTTGATGTGTTAGAAGCGCGCTACGAAGGTAAAGGATATGGCATATTCAAGCAGGAAGTGGCAGATGCGCTGATTGCTTTTCTAACACCGGTTCAGAAACGTTTTTCTGAGATAATCTCAGATAAGACTTATATGGATAAAGTATTAACCAAGGGTGCTGAATTGGCGGGCGCAAGGGCTAAAGAGACCTTGAAGGCTGTCAGCACTGCTTTGGGTATGGTAACGCTATAAGGTATGTCGAGAACCTACTTGTTTTATGACCTTGAAACCTCCGGTCTCAACCCTTGCTTTGATCAGATACTGCAGTTTGCTGCCATTCGGACTACCCTCAATCTGGAAGAGATTGAGCGATATCAACTGACCATCAAATTAAATCCAGATGTGTTGCCTTCTCCTTATGCGCTGATTACACATCGCATCCCTGTCTCTGAATGGTTGAAAGGAGAGACAGAGTTTGAGGCCATTCAAAAAATCCATAGCTGGATGAACACCCCAGGCACGTTGAGCTTGGGCTACAATACACTGGGTTTTGATGATGAGTTTTTACGATTTTCTTTTTTTCGGAATTTGCTCACACCTTATACGCATCAATATGCTCATCAATGTGGTCGATTAGATATTTTTCCCATCACTGTCTTATATTTTTTATATCAAAAAGAAGCATTGGCCTGGCCAGAGCAATCGGGCAGAGTTTCACTCAAATTAGAAGACCTGAATGCAGTCAACCATTTTCATCAAGGGCGTGCTCATGATGCCATGGTCGATGTAGAGGTTACTTTAAAATTAGCGCAGCGTTTATTTCAGCACTCAAAGATGTGGGATTACGCCGTAGGTTATTTTGATAAGCAAGTAGATCAGTATCGAATGGCTAAACTACCGGAAACGCTTCATCATTGCCATGAAGCTCTGGCAGTTTCTCCGGAGCTGCGAGCGTACGCTCAGTATCAGGCTCAGGTAGTTTGCCTGGGAACCCATGCTTATTACAAAAATCAAACCCTTTGGTTGCGGCTGGATCAGTCTGAACTATTGAGTACGACAGCTGAGAGTATTCCTCAAAAAACCTGGGTGCTGAAAAAGCGCTTTGGGGAACCATGCTTTTTATTGCCATTAAAAGAGCGTTTCATGGGAGCGATAGCGCCAGAGATCATAGAAATCGTTAAGGAAAATCGGCAGTTTTTAATGAACAACCCTTCGTTATTTCAGCAGATCAGAGATTATTATCAACATTTCCAATATCCAGAAATTGAAGATATTGATGTGGATGCTGCTCTTTATCAAACTGGTTTTTTGGGGGAAGATGAAAAAAGGTGGTGCGCACAATTTCACCAAGCATCCGTGAAAGAAAAAGCCAGCATGATTTCAACAGCCCCTTCTGATGTTTTAAAAACACAGGCAATCCGTATTCTGGGACGATATTTTTTGAATGATGTGCCCTCTGAGCACCAGGAAAATTTTAGCTTATACTTAAAAAAAATACGCACAGCCCCTCATGCAACGGATTTTCGGGGGAATATGAGACTAACCCCTGCTTCTGCCTTGATAGAAGTAAAGCAGCTTAGGGCTTCTCAATCGCTAGATGAGGAACAGATAGGTTTGCTGGAAGGCTATGAGCAGTATGTACATACGCTCATATAGGGCGTGTCATATGCAGCGCATTTATAGGGACTTAGCTATAGTAATTGTATAGATCCAGATTAGAAAGTGTTTTTAACCTGGAGTCGTTACAATAAAAGTAAGGCAGGAAGCATGTATAAACTCATCACCATTTTTTTTCTTTTAATTCATTTTTCCTGTGCCTGGGCTTTTGGTCCTTTAGTTTCTGTCAGTAAAAAAGGTATGGTTGTTTCTGCACAACATTTAGCAACCCAGGTAGGGGTTGATGTGTTGAATGCAGGTGGTAATGCGATTGATGCAGCAGTTGCAATGGGTTATGTCCTTGCCGTTGTTCATCCTTGTTGTGGGAATATAGGCGGGGGTGGATTTATGATGATTCACTTGGCTGATGGCAAAACTGTGGCGCTGGATTTTAGAGAGAAAGCACCGGCTCGTTTGGATGCAGAAGCGCTGGAAAAAAGTACTTCACCTTATGCAGTAGTTGGCATTCCAGGAACAGTTAAAGGCTTAAATGCTGCATTAAAGCAGTATGGCACACGTCCTTTAAAGTCGCTGATAGCCCCTGCGGTGAAGCTGGCAGAGGAGGGTTATATTTTGCAAGTGGAAGATGTCAAACGATTTAACCTGATCGGTGAAGAGGCTTTCAAACAATCACCCAATGTAGCAAAGATTTTTTTGAAGGAAGGAAAAGCGTATAAAGCGGGTGATCGCTTTATTCAGAAAAACCTGGGTAAAACGTTAGCATTAATTGGATCGCAGGGGGATTTTGCTTTTTATCAAGGTAAAATTGCAGATGCACTGGTTAAAGCAAGTCAAATGCATAATGGCTTTATTACCAAGCGTGATCTTGCCGAGTATAAAGTTTCTTTTGAAAAACCCTTGGCTTGTCAATATCGCGGAAAGCAGTTACTTGTGACGCCGCTGCCCAGTACTGGTGGAATCACTTTATGTGAGTTATTGAAAGTAGTAGAGGGACTTCCGTTAAAAACCCTTGAACCTTACGATTCGCTTCAAAATTTGAATTTAAATTTAGAAGCTATTCGGTATGTTTATCAAGATCGATTTCGATATATAGGGGATCCAAATTTTGTTCAGGTGCCTGTGCAGAAACTGCTATCTGAATCTCATGCAGAACGTATTCGTGAAAAAATAAGACAAAGCATGGTTACTCAAGAAAAGATGACAAAAAAAATACCGGCTTATGTCGGGCTTGAAGCACCAGACACCACAGCCTACATGGTTGCAGATGGGAAAGGTAACATCGTTGCTGTGACCTATACCATCAATGGCTTTTTTGGTGCCAAAGTGATTGCCGGTAATACAGGATTCTTTCTAAATGATGAATTAAAAGATTTTGCGTATGGGGAAGCCGCTGATTTTTTTCAAAAGCAACTGGGGGTTAACCCGAATGCGCCTGCACCAGAGAAAAAACCTGCCAGTTCTATTACTCAAGTGATGATGTTTGAAAACCAAAAGCCTGTACTTACATTGGCTACACCTGGAGGGGACACAATCCCTGTACAGTTATTCAACACAATTGAAAACATGGTGGATTTTAAAAAGCCCCTTGTAGAGGCAATTAATGCGCCTCGGTATTTCTATCGATGGATTGAAGATAAAGTGTATTTAGAACCTGAATTGCAGGGAAAAAAATCCGAAATAGAAGCATTAGGGTATACCGTAGGAAAAGGATCCGGTTGTACGCAAAGTGCTGGCCTACCTTACTGTGGTGGAATGGTAGGCATTTCATTCAATCCTGAAACGCATACATTTACAGGTGTTGTGGATAGACGTAGGCCGGCGGGAATGGCTGCTTCGTGGAAGGGGGGTGAATAGTTACAGAGCCTGTAACTTGCCAATTGCTTGCATATAAGACTCCTTTCGTAGTTGTTTTCGTAAGAAACAGTAGAGGCTCGTCTTTTATCGTTTAAGAGATTTCTTCCAATGGTTTTCATTGGTTTAATATGTTTTAATAGCGGTCATCAATCAGATTCAGTGCCTTGGCGCTTCGCAGTAGTTTTCAACTGCCGTATCCAGGTAAAAGAGAAGAGTAACGTCTTCAATCACTATGCTGTCGTCTGGGATAAAGTCACCATATGCTGAAAAAAAGCCCAAAAACCATTCTCTGTTTATTTTTACTGTGTTGTTCTCCCTGGGTTTATGGGGGGGGGAAACGTTCTGTTTCTACCGGACGTTATGGTATGGTTGTCTCTGCCCAACATTTAGCGACACAGGTGGGTGTAAAAATTTTAAAACAAGGTGGAAATGCTGTAGATGCTGCGGTTGCAATGGGGTATGCCTTGGCAGTGGTGGAACCTTGCTGCGGTAATATTGGTGGAGGTGGCTTTATGCTGATTTATTTGGCAGATGGCACACAAACTGTAGTGAACTTTCGAGAAAAAGCCCCCGCGGGTTTGAAGCCAAGTTTTTTAGAAAGAGGGGATAAAAATCCTTCTTATGCAGCAGTTGGTGTGCCAGGTACGGTCAAAGGATTTTCTGCAGCGCTCCATCGTTATGGTTCCATGCCATTGAATACATTGATGCAACCTGCCATTCAGCTGGCTGAAAAAGGATTTGTATTACGCACACAGGATGTCCAGTTTTTAAACATGGGAATAGATGCTTTTCGTCAGCAATCCAATGTAGCAGCCATTTTTTTAAAGCGGGGTAGAGCTTATCGAGTGGGTGAAAGGTTGGTTCAAAAACAACTGGCGCAAACATTAAAATCAGTTGCTGCGCACGGAGAAGATGCTTTTTATCAGGGGGCGATTGCGGATGCACTGGTCAAAGCCAGCCAGAAAAACGGAGGCGTATTAACGCATGCAGACCTACGCCGATATCAAGCCACTTTTGAAAAGCCTTTGTCTTGCCAATACCGAGGTTATCAGGTTTTAACCACGCCAGCGCCTAGTACGGGCGGGATTGTATTGTGTGAATTGCTTAACATTATGCAGGGCTTTCCATTAAAAGAATATGGTTATGGTTCGCTGGCATCGTTGGGAACAAATCTTGAAGCGATTCGACATGTTTACCAGGACAAACGAAAATATTGGAGTGATCCGCTTTTTCAACCTGTATCCAAACCTTATTTCATGTCTAAAGAGCAGGCTGAGGAGGTTAGGAAAAAAATAAGAAATCGGGTGTTTGGAAGTCAGCAGACGAATGCTTCCGTTGCAGAATCTAAGCGTGCAGAGTCATTAAATACCACCTCTTTTCTGGTTGCAGATTCAAAAGGAAATTGGGCGGCTGTTACTTACACTTTAAATGGGCCTTTTGGTTCACAAGTCATAGCAGGGGAAACTGGATTTTTCCTGAATAACGAGCTAAAAGATTTTGTCTATGGAAAAGAGGCTCGTTATTTTTTGAAGCAAATGGGTCGTAACCCAGATGCGCCAGCTGCAAATAAAAGACCGGGCAGCTTTATCACGCAAGCTTTATTGTTAAGTCGCCAAAGACCCTTTTTAATGCTGGCTTCTCCTGGAGGAGATACCATTCCAACACAGATGCTTATTACCATAGAAAATTTTGTGGATTATAGGATGGGGCTGAAAGCCTCTATCAATGCACCACGATATCATTTTCGATGGCAAAAGGGAGCTGCATATTTAGAGCCTGAGTGGGTAGCACAGGGTAGAAAGACATTGCTTGAATCTGCTGGGTATAAAATAGGAAAAGGTTCCGGAACAGAGCTGGCTTTGCCTTATTGGGGAGCTATGGCTGCTATTTATAGAAATAGCAGGGGCAGCCTGGAAGGCGCAATAGATTGGAGAAGGCCAGCAGGAATGGCTAAGGGATTATAGAACAGTTTGATCAGGGCGTGTCTGAGGATACGCCCTGGTCTGTTTTGAAGACACACCTTAAAATTCGCTTATTCGCTTATTCGCTTATTCGCTTATTCGCTTATTCGCTTATTCGCTTATTCGCTTATTCGCTTATTCCATAAGATTCCACGGTAGGTTGCTAGGATTTTCAGTTCTGGAAGAATGCTAGCGTTGAGGTGTGATCGACTCCATTTTTCCATAAGATTCCACGGTAGGTGCTAGGATTTTCAGCTCTGGAAGAACGCTAGCGTTGAGTGAGATCAACTCCATGATAGACAACGTTGCTAAAATTCGCTCATTCGTTTTTTCCATTCGAAATAAGGAGCGTTGAATTTCTGCCAGGATAGAGACCATTTCACGAGAAAGTGTGTTAGCAGAAGCCGTATTCATGGTTTGGTACCATTTTGGGTTATTCACTCGTTGGGTTGCTAAATATTCTTGGTATTGTAGAGGGCTTTCAATAAGGTTATCTTGGTCATCCTTCAAATTAAGCTTTGTAATTTCGGGCTGTTTGGTTCGCTCAGAAATCATGCGGTAAAGATTGCTAACTGCAAAAGATTGGGCCGCTATATAGGAGCGCACTCCCATTTTATAATCGATGAACGCAGGCGAAGTTGAAAAAACAGGATCCTCAAGCGCCCGATTCCAGGTTGCCTGGGTGACAGGAAACGGCTCATAGGTTTTTGCGGCAAATGCAACAAAATTGAATGCATTATCTTTCTCAGTGTTTGAGTAGAGATTGGGAAGAATAAGGTTTTCAAAATTAAAACTTTGATCATTTATAAGCGCTGAACTGACCCTTTTATTTATTGAGAAAACACTTGTCTTTTTATGGCTTTCTGAATCTGTGGTGACAAGTCCAGCGAGTTGTTTTTTGAAAGCATCAGGCTCTGCTTTTTTGTTAATGGTAATGCCTGCAGCACTGGTGATTGAACTACATAAAGTGTCCAAATCTTTATATTGATTTCCAAAGATCTGTCTAAATTCTTCAGGTATCAGGGGAGAAGGTGCCTTGTTATGGCGAGGAAGTGCATTATAAACGTGGCAAAGAGATAAAACTTTGGTGTAGTCCTCCATGGATTGATTGGCTGTTGTTGCATTGAGATTGGTGGCTGCCGTTTTGGGTGAGAGTGGGTTGAACTCATAAATGTAGTCGGCTACGCTAGAGGCTGCTTTGTTGGCAACGTTTTGTAAAGAGTTTATGAGGTCAGTGATGTCCTCGCCGGCGGCTAAAACATTGGTTGAAAAAAACAGTGCTGCAAACGTAGCAATGCATGATCTCCCTAGGGGATGAAGTAAGAATTTTTTCATAGTGCTTTTACCCTTTTTTGAAACCGTGTGATGACACTTTATACTGCTTAATGTTCAATTATACTGATGGATTATTAGTAAATTGTTAATAGTTATAAGGATTAACGCGTTTTGATGGTTGAGTCTGGGGCTGCTCAGGCGTTGATCTAATAACAGTTGGAGCTGGGGAGGCTTTAAAAGTTTCTGGACGGGGGGTGCTGCTCGGCAAAGCACGTGACCTTATTGCTCCATTATTTTCTCTGGCAACCCGAATATTTTCAAACTGGTCTATCAATTGGTTGCGTTTATTTTCTAGTTCCCCTGAAAAACAAGCCTTGAATTCTTTTTCACGCAAGTTTTTCTGAGCTTGTTGACAGCTCTCGCTTTCTGAGTTTTGTTGTGCATAAAGCAGACTGCTGATGGGAATGAGTGTTATTAAACTCAACCCTAACCTGATGATTTTTTTAGTCATGATATTCATCCTCCAATGCTTTTAAAACCATGCCAAGTCTTTCTTTAGAAAAGACTCGCCCCAAGAGCCTTAGCCGTTCGAAGATGATATTTCTTCGTAAAAAAAGCCCAGAAATATCATTTTGAGATTTGCTGTGCCTTTCTGCATAAGACAAAAGTTTAGAGGCTGCACCAGGGCTGGCTGTGTCCAAACACTGTAGTAGGCGCAGAGATCGGGCAGCTTTTATGTAAGCAGCCAATTGGATAAACTCATCTTCTTTTTTTAAGTTGACATTCCCAATATCATCCAAGGCAAGCCCGAGGGCTTTGATGGCAGCTTCCACTGCTTTTTCACCATCGAGTGTCCAGGATTCAACACCTTCCATAAAGGCAACAACCTTATAAATCATCGGGTCTGGATATTCAAACCAGTAACGATGAGATGCTTTATTACTGATGTCGGGCATAGTATATACCTTTAAGCAAGATAAGTTTAAATTTAACAGCCGCTTACTATCATCTTAGGGGGTGGTAACCAGCCTGTCAACTTCATCTTGCCTGGTTATGCAATAACGCCGCAGGATGATTCTTGAATAACAGCAAATTTACTGATGGCATGACCATAAATAATTTCAAAGGTTATTGGAAATCTGTTTTCACTTTTATAGGTGTCTTCCATGTTTTGGATGAATTGAAAGAAATGATTTTTGCCTGATAAACCTTTGTGTTTGGAGGGGGGATGGTAAGTGACGCCTGATTTTTTAAGATCAGACAGAAGTTGTTGAAGGTTAGGATATTCTAGTGTCACTGATTCCATATCCATGACAGGATCCTGAAAACCAGATTGGAGTAGCGCATCCCCGACCTGGTGCATGTCAGGAAAGTCATAGACATGGGCCTGATGATCAATAGTGCACCAACTTTCACGAATTTCCTGAAGTGTGTCGACTCCCAGCATGGAAAATAAAAAGAAACCTTTCGGGCGTAAGATACGTCGAATTTGTTGAAAAGTGGAAAGTAAATCCGTGCACCAATGCAAAGTCAGGTTGCTAAAGACTAAATCCATACTCAGGTCTTTTAATGGGAGGGCCTCTGCATCCGCACAAAGCAAAGGTAAAATATGAGCTTTTTGCGCTTCAAACAGACGTTGTTTTGCGATATCTAATCCTATCGTTTGGGCATTTGGGTATTGAAGTGCAAGCTGATGTGTCAATGTGGCCGTGCCCGCTCCAATGTCTAAAATAGATTGAGGGTTAAGTTTAACCCAGTTGAGCCGATCAAAAAGACGGCAGCCAATTTCCTGCTGAAGCGTTTGGGCTTGTTGACAAGTTTTCGCTGAGCGGTTAAATGCATGGATCAGTTGTTTTTTATTGAAAGACGTTTTTGTCATAACAACACGGGGTAGTTTGGAGTTGATAAAACAGGTTAAATAAGCGCATAACGATTTAGGGTGTGTCAGCAATGTGAGTTCATATACAGCAATTCCTTCCGGAAAACACTTTAATTTATCAATGGTTTGCAATATTGCTGGTTCATATATGGCAACGATATACTACCATAATCTCAAGCTTAGCAGTTGGAAACGATAATGCATCTGGAGGTTTTTCTGTGCTAGATTTTTTGGGGAGGTTTAAACAAAGCCTTGAGGCTTTACTTTTTCCGTATAGCTGCGTTTTTTGTCTTAGGCCATCAAACGTATCAAGAGATCTTTGCTCGACATGTCGAATAGATTTACCGAAAGTAGGTTTAAGTTGTCAGGTGTGTGGGAATCGGTGGGCTACTTTTCATGTTGAGAAAGTATCAAGGTATCAACGAGTCTGTGGCCAATGTTTAAAATGTCCTCCCGCCTATGATGAAGTGCTTTCTTTATTTGAATATGCATTTCCTGTAGATCAATGGGTACGGCAGTTAAAATTCGGGAAGAATTTGGTTTACGCCAGGTTATTAGGAGAATTAATGGCTGAATGGATTGCACAACATTACCAAAACAAAGCGCTGCCTCAGTGCATTATCCCAATGCCTTTAAATTCAAAACGATTACGTCAAAGAGGATTCAATCAATCATTAGAGCTTGCACGTCCAATTGCCAAAAAAATGAAAATAATGTTAGAGCCTTTTCTTTATCGTAGAATACGTAATACACTGCAACAATCTAAAATTCCTTTGAGCCAACGAAAGAAAAATGTACCCAAATCCCGATTTAGAAAAAATCATTCTGAAAATTAAATGATTAGCGAGATCAAAAGAAGAGGGATTTCTGTAAAAAGTGATTGATGAGATTGATTTGTTGGAAATAAAAGATGGTTTATCAAAAAAATCTCGATAAAAATTCCAGAGGTGTTCAAATTTTATCCAAAACAGGATTTTGAGGATAAAGGAATCTCTTGCTGTGTTTCTGGCAGCTTGTTTTTATGAGTTGCAAAGAGTAAATCCAGGGGTGATTAAGGTGCTTGTGCCAGGCGGTGAAGGGGGAGAAGAATTTCATTCAATAAAGCACAATGAGATTCTTCGAGTTTTAAATAAATTCTTCTACCGTGACGAACTACTTTTGCAGCCAGGGCATAAATTCGATGGCGAATGGTTTTTGCGCGGCAAGCCTCAAACTGGACGGGTAAATACATGCGCAGCAAGGCAAAAAGGTTAAATGCCAATGCGCATAACGAAAAATATAACGCGTTGGCTTCAAAATTTTGGCAAGGCATACGATCTGCGGAAAAATCCTCTTTTAACTCCTTAATCCGGTTTTCTGAAGTTTCACCTCTTTGATTGTACCAATGTACCCAGTCACTTTGGCTCATGCTGGGGTTACGGCTCACGGCAATCGCACGATAGAGGTATTGACCACATTGAAGCAGCTCTTCTCCTTCATTGCCTTCACTTTCAAGATCAAGTTCTAAAGTGGTTTGCCCCTTGATCATCCGACGCTGTACGATCACATCAAAGGCATGGCGACTTTTTTCCATTGTGTGCACAAGATGTGTTGTAAATTCGCCATTCAGAGGCTTTCCTTCTCGATGTAAAGACTCCCATTGGGACTCTTTTTGAGCTTGAATGAGTTTTTTAAGAGAGGGGCTCATTTTTGCCCGAATCGCAAATTTAAGTTGTCGCTCTATGCAATCATCAATGATATCGCCTTGATAACCCGCTGCATCAATACGTAGGGCAAATAACGTTACCCCTTCAGGCAAAGCGGCTTCACATTGATGAATAAATTCGAGATTTTTCGCAGAAGGAGGCACGTTTCCTTCGCGAAAATCCGTTGCCAACACTTGGCCTGTCTCTGCGATGTGGCCTACCATGGGCATATAGCCTGTACATTTCTTATAAGTCCATTTTGCCGATTTGTTTTTTGATGCAGATAAAGTAGCATCAATATCCAGGGTGATTTTCTTTACATGATGCAAGGTATGTTTAAGCAAAAGACGATTAACTTCAGTCACAGCCAGCATGCCTTTCTTTCCATGACGGCGTAGCCAGTCTCCCATTGAATCAGATCCAGGTACTTGGGTTAAAGCTAACAAAGTACGTAAAGCATCGTCTTCACGAATATACCGTAAATCATCCAAACAACGGCCACCTTCATGCAACATGAGGATCAGTGAGTTCACAAACACCGAAGGGTTATACCCGCGATTGCTTTTAGGCGCTGGAAAATATTGGTCTACCCAATTTGAAAAATTCAGCGATTGCATCAGTTGGGCAATACAGACTAGTCCCGCACGAGATGTTAAAAAATCTTTGGTTGTTGAGAGGTGAAAGGGTAATATGTTCATAAGCCTTGTTTGCCTGTTTAGGTCATAATGTTGTTTTGGTAAAATCATTATACTAGCAAGGCTTCCTTTACGTTAGCCTCCTCAAGGAAAAAGCTGATCAATGCACCCATTGGGTGATCATGATTTCTTTGTCTGAACCGTTACACGGGAAAGGTTTCTTTTATTTCAGTGATTTTCTAAATCGGGATTCGGGTGTACAGAAAAACTTGACACAAATTATTAGCTCTGCTAGATTAAAAATAGGTTTATCCCAAAGTAGAGGTAATTATGAAATACTCGATCCAATTGCGAGAGTGTGCTGTTATTAAGCACCGACCGCACTGTACACATTCCATTTTTTCTTTTGTATCATCTAGCTTCTCTGCTTTTTCTTCTCTTCTACTATCTCTCCTGCTGCGACTGTCACGCAAATCTTAATTTCACTCGCTTCGAGTGATCACTCATTTTCCGCTAAGACGGAACATTTTTTAACGCTTTAATTTAACAAACGGTTTTTCCCTTGATTGCCATCTAGCTTGGCATGGAGGAAAGTATTCTGCATGCATCAGCAGAATCTTCTATTGGGATAACTCCGTTTGTGTTGGGAGGTTATCAACATGCCAATTCAACAGATTCAAATTTTTGATACGACACTTCGAGATGGACAACAGTGTCCAGGCGCAGGGATGTCTTTTGAGAAAAATATTGAATATGCCAAGCTGGCCGCTCAGGCAGGCGTGGATGTATTAGAAGCTGGCTTTCCAGCAGCCAGTCAATCTGAGTTTATGATTGTAAACACCATTGCTCAGGAAGTATTAATACAACCTAATATGGTGGTAGCAGGTTTATGTCAGTTGCGTGATGCCCAGATTGAAATCACGATGAGGGCATTAGCACCCTTAAATACTGCTAAACGGGCTCGAGTTCATACCTATTTGCCAGTAGATCCTGAGTTAATGCGAGCATCTTTGGGGAAACAAGCTGATCAGCATTCAGAGCTCATTCAAATGGTTTATCGATTAATCAAAATCGCAACCGATAGTGGCTATGAAGTGGAGTTTAGTCCGGAAGGATATTCCAAAATGAGAGAAAATTTTGATTTTACAACAGATGTCATTCGCGCAGCTTGTTCAGCAGGTGCTAGTGTCATTAACTGCCCAGATACAATTGGTGGTGCTTGTCGATGGCAAGGTGATGATTATTTTGTTGAAAAGATGAAGCGCCATGCAGCCATTATTAAACAGGAATTTCCCGATCGTCAGGTGACTTGGTCCGCTCATTGTCACAATGACTTTGGGCTAGCTCTGGAAAATACAATGAGTGCAGTTTACTCAGGGCCAGCAACACAAATTGAAGGGTGTTTTAATGGGATTGGAGAGCGTTCAGGAAATGCAGCGCTTGAACAATGTATTGCCTATATCAAGTATTTTGGAAATTTGTGTCCAGAAAAAGCATTAGTGACCCGAGCTAAAACAGAAATGCTTAAAACCCTTTCAGACTTCGTGAGTCGATATATGCTTCCCAGACAACCCCACTGGCCAATTACAGGTGAAAACGCAGCTAAGCATACCTCTGGTGGTCATGTTAATGCGATCATTAGAAATCCATTAGCCTATCAGCCTTTTGACCCAGCAGATATGGGCAATGAAATTTCCTTCCTGTTTGGTCCCTCCAGCGGCGGCAACCACGCTAAGTCTGTCATTGAAAAATATGGTTATCAATGTGCTGATGACGAAAAAAAGGTGATCGCACAGTTTATCAAAGCGCACTATGCTGATCGAAGGAAAGGGATTACAGATCAGGAGCTTATAGAGGCTTATCTTCATTATCAAAACGAGAGGTCATTTTAAATGAAACCGAAAAATATGATTGAAAAAATATGGGAAGCTCACCTGATTCATCAAAATCCAGGCCACCCCGCTATTTTCGCTATTGATTTTACATTGTTACATGAGGTGACTTCTGCGCAGGCTTTTCAGGTGATACGGGACAGAGGATTGCGTATTGCTGCGCCTGAACGTTGTTTGGCAACCATTGATCACAGCATTCCCACGCGTCGTAATCGTCACGAAATTTTTGATCAGGCAGCAGCAAGGCAAGTCACACTGCTTCGAGAAAATGCGCAGGCTTTTGGGATTCCCTTTTATGACTTTGGTAGCCAGCATCAAGGGATTGTTCATGTCATTGGCCCTGAGCTTGGTATTACTCAACCAGGGATGACGATTGTGTGTGGAGATTCCCACACTTCAACACATGGAGCTTTTGGTGCTATGGCTTTTGGCATAGGTACTTCAGAGTTGGCTCATGTATTAGCGACAGGATGTCTACTGATGCTAGCACCTAAAACGTTTCGTGTTGAATTTAAAGGCCACTTTCAGAAAGGTGTCTTTGCTAAAGATGCAATTATGAAGCTGATTGCTGAAATTGGCATCGGCGGAGCTACAGGGCATGTCATTGAATATACAGGCGAGGCAATAAAAGCCATGTCAATGGAAGAGCGCATGACTATTTGTAACATGAGCATTGAGTGTGGCGCGAGAGCAGGTTTGATCGCGCCAGATGAGACAACTTATGCCTACTTGAAAGGCCGCCAGTTTGCACCTAGGGAAGAGAGTTGGGAGCAGAAAGTATCCACATGGAAAACATTCGTTAGCGATGAAAAGTGCACTTATGATCGGGAGATTGTAATAGATCTGAATGGTCTTCGGCCTATGGTGACCTGGGGAACAAACCCAGCGCAAGCGATTCAAATTCATCAGGCAATACCGAATCAATTTAAAGATACTGCTAGTCAGAACATGGCTAAGAGAGCATTAGATTATGTGAAGCTGGAAGCTGGCTCCCCGATTGAAAATACGCCGCTTGATTTTGCATTTATTGGTTCTTGTACCAACGGGCGGATTGAGGATTTAAGAATTGCAGCGAGTATTTTGAAAGGCAGGAAAGTGCACCCACAGATCACCTTTTATATTGTGCCTGGTTCAGAAAGTGTCATGGCACAAGCGCAATCAGAAGAGTTAGACCAGATTTTTATGGAAGCAGGAGCTGATTTTAGGATGCCGGGTTGTTCAATGTGTCTGGCAATGAATGAAGACAAAGTGCCCCCTGGAAAAAGATGTATTAGTTCAACGAATCGAAATTTTGTAGGGCGCCAGGGAGCAGACAGTTATACCCATCTGGCTTCTCCTGCAACCGTAGCTGCGAGTGCGATTGAAGGGAAAATCATTTCCGCAGAGAAATATATCGGCTAAAGCGACAGATTAAACAAAGAGAGATTTTTAGTATGAAAAAGATAAATCAAATCACAGGAAAAACAATTCCATTGATAATGGATGATGTAGATACCGACATGATTATCCCCGCTCAATATTTAACCTCTGTGACTCGTGAGGGTTATGGTGAGTTTTTATTTAAGCGCTTGAGAGAAAATCAGAGAGATTTTATATGGAATCAACCCCAATTTAAGGAAAGTAACATATTAATTGCTCGGGAAAATTTCGGGTGCGGCTCATCCAGGGAACATGCCGTCTGGGCATTACAACAATCTGGGATTGAGGCCATCATAGCGGTTTCCTTTGCTGACATTTTTTTTAGCAATAGCGCTAAAAATGGATTGTTATTGATTTCTCTTCCCAAACCTTCCATTGAAAAGCTACAGGGATTTGCAACATCTGGCAGTTATGTCCTGAATATTCATTTGGAAAAACAGATCATTTCATCCAGAACTCCTGAAATAGAAGAAAATTTTTCATTTGATTCTTTTAGGAAATATTGTTTTCTCAATGGATTAGATGATCTTGATTATTTATTGAGTCACCAGGACATGATAGATCAATTTAAAGAGAGAGAGGGAGCATTATGAAAAAAGTGATTGCGGTTTTATCAGGGGATGGTGTGGGTCAGGAAGTGATGCCTTTTGCTATTCAAGTGCTCGACCGGATAGCAGAGCGTTATGATCATCATTTTGAAAAGCACTTTGCTGATGTTGGCGGAGAAGGTTATGAAAATCAAGGATCCCATTTTCCTGAGTCCACTCGAATGCTATGTGAACGCGCAGATGCTATTTTATTTGGATCGGTAGGCGGGCCTGTTCACGAAGCTCACTTACCTAAGTGGAAAGACTGTGAGAGAAATTCAATTTTAGCATTACGTCAAACCTTTCAGTTATCAGCCAATCTTCGTCCGGTTAAAATTCACCCATCATTGGCTGAAATTTCTCCACTTAAGAAAAGCCGGATAGCAGGCGAAGTTGATATTTTATTGATACGCGAACTGGTAGGAGACGTATACTTCGGAGCGCATACCCGTGAAATGCGTAATGATGTGCAGTTGGCCAAAGATGTGGCTCAGTACGACGAACATCAGATTCAAGTGGCGGCAGAGCTGGCTTTTAGATTTGCCTTACAGAGGGGAAGGAAGTTAACTTCTGTAGACAAAGCCAATGTGCTAGAAACTTCAAGGCTTTGGCGAGAAGTGGTTCAAAAAGTCGCTTTAAAATACCCTGAAGTACATTGTGAACACATGTTAGTAGACAACTGCGCAATGCAATTGATCCTTAACCCTGGTCAGTTTGATGTGATCTTAACATCCAATTTATTCGGAGATATTTTATCAGATGAAGCGGCAGCTATTCCTGGAAGTTTAGGATTAATACCTTCGGCCAGTCTTAATGCAACTAACTTTGGGCTTTACGAGCCTTGCGGTGGTTCAGCACCAGATATCGCTGGGAAAAATAAGGCAAATCCAATCGCACAAATTTTGTCAGCAGCTTTAATGCTGAGGTACTCATTTGCGCTTGAGGAAGAAGCCACCGTGATAGAAAGAGCGGTGGAAAAGGCTCTCGAGCAGGGTTATAGAACACAGGATATTCATTCAGATGGAAAGATTTTAGTAGGATCCGCCGAGATGGTAGATCAAATTATTCAAAATTTATGAGGAGAATCGGTTATGCAAAAAACATCTTTTATTTGGATGAATGGAGAGTGGGTTGCCTGGGATGAGGCTAAAGTTCATGTATTATCTCATACCTTGCACTATGGAGGCGGGGCATTTGAAGGAATACGTTGTTATAAAACGGAAAAAGGACCTGCTATTTTTAAATTGCCAGAGCATGTAGATCGTCTGTTATATTCCATCAATACATTGAAAATGAGCTTTCCCTACTCTCAAGAAGAAATATGCGAAATCATTACTTCTCTCGTGAGGAAAAACCAGCTAGAAGAAGGTTATATCCGACCTTTAGCCTTTTATGGTTATGGGAAAATGAATGTTAATCCTACGGGAAGTCCAGTGGACTTTGCTATTGCTTGTTGGCCATGGAAGGCTTACTTGGCCAAACCTTTGGTAGACGTGAAAACAAGCCGTTACATCAGAATTCATCCTAAGTCGACAGTGGTAGATGCTAAGCTATGCGGCCATTATCTCAATGGTATCCTGGCTTCTATCGAATTGCAGGGAACACACTATCATGAAGCTTTATTTTTGGATGATCAAGGTTTCATTTCAGAAGGGGCTGGGAGAACTTCTTTATGGTGAAATCAGGAAAAATATGGACACCAAAGTTGAATACCATTTTGGCTGGAATTACACGAGATACCATTATTACTCTGGCAGGAAAACTTGGTTTTGAAGTAATAGAAACGGATATTACATTACAAGATGCCTATGATGCAGATGAAGCATTTTTTACAGGAACCGCTGTTGAAGTGACGCCCATTCGATCTATTGATGATCATATACTAAACGGTGGGGAGATAGGCTCAGTGAGTGCTTTGATAAAAGAAGCCTATGCAGGCATTGTGCGAGGAAAAAATGAGCATTCCATGGAAGCACTGACTTTCGTTGGAAGCTAAGCTTGCGATCGCTTTTAACCTAAATTAATCAGTTGAAAACTACTGCGAAGGATGTTAGGTTTAAAGGGGAAATCGCGCCCCCCCTTAACCCCCCCATCGCGAATGGAAAAATGCTATAAGCCATTGATAAGTTAAAATTTTTCCGACAGGAATGACTGACCTATGGCCTTACTTGTACCTGATAGTCAGGATATGAAGACACACCCTTATTAACCACCAGGTACGCCACTTCAAATATTTACTGCTAAGTGCTTATAGGCTCTT
>CAVYTG010000002.1:0-126692 GCA_963771515.1 uncultured Gammaproteobacteria bacterium
GCACCCTTATCCTGAGATGGTGGCAGAATTTCAGGCTGTGATTGGGAAAGAAACGCGTGTGCAATGTGAGCAGATGATACAAGGTATGCCGGATTTGATTGTGGCTTGTGTAGGGGGTGGTTCTAACGCAATTGGGATGTTTTCTGAGTTTATTCCATACCAGAACGTCAAGTTAGTGGGAGTTGAAGCAGGAGGTCATGGAAATTGTTTGGGTGAGCATGCCGCTCGCTTTTCCGGGGGAAAGCCTGGGGTTTTGCATGGGAGCTATACCTATGTATTACAAGATGCGCATGGGCAAATTGCAGAGACTGCTTCCATTTCAGCTGGTTTGGATTATCCTGCTGTAGGCCCGATGCATGCACAGCTGTTTGAAGCAGAGCGGGTAAGTTATGTTGCTGTGACTGATAAAGGAGCAGTGGAGGCCATGCAATTGCTTGCAAAAACAGAAGGGATTATTCCAGCGTTGGAGTCCTCACATGCTTTGGCTTATTTAATTAAAATTGCATCAAGTCTAAAGATCTGCTGTGTGGTGGTGAACCTGTCTGGAAGGGGGGATAAAGATTTATGACAGGCATCGAACGTATTCAACTTGCTTTTGCATCTTACCCAAAATTGTTTGCAGGCTATTTGATGGCAGGAGATGGGGGCATGGAGCAAACCTTTCACTATGCCGCCGCCTTAGTGGAAGGAGGGGTCAACCTTTTAGAAATCGGAGTGCCTTTTTCTGATCCTATAGCAGATGGCCCGGTCATTCAGGCTGCTGTGGAGCGCTCTCTTTCGGAAGGCACGCATTTGGAAGCTGTACTGGCGTTCGTTCAGCGTATTCGAGCAACCTATGCCACGGTTCCTGTTATCTTGTTCAGCTATTTAAATCCTTTATTATCTGCATTGAATCGACCGGATTTTTGGTTGAAAGTAAAGCGGGCCGGTGTGGATGGTTTGTTGATCGTAGACTGTCCATTCGATCTGCTAAAGGATGTGCAAGGTGCTTGTTCACAGCATGGAGTGGCTTTGATTCCCGTGATTACCCCAGCTACTCCGATTTCCAGGGTACAGCAAATCGATGCAGCGACCCAAGGGTTTTTATATTATGCTTGTCGAAAAGGAACAACGGGTATCAAAACAGCATTGCCAATGGGTTTTGCAGATAAAATACAGGAAATTCGATCAGTCGCTCATAATCCAATTGTTGCCGGGTTTGGAATATCCACCGATGCTATGGCTGAACAAGTCTGCAAATCTACAGATGGGTTTGTGGTGGGTTCATTGTTTGTTAAGGCAATTGGGTCAGGGGTCGCCCCTCTAGAGTTAAAGGAGATAGCGATGTCGCTTTCCAGATGATTTTCCAAAGAGCCTATAAGCACTTAGCAGTAAATATTTGAAGTGGCGTACCTGGTGGTTAATAGGGTGTGTCTTCATATCCTGACTATCAGGTACAAGTAAGGCCATAGGTCAGTCATTCCTGTCGGAAAAATTTTAACTTATCAATGGCTTATAGCATTTTTCCATTCGCGATGGGGGGGTTAAGGGGGGGCGCGATTCCCCCCTTAAACCTAACATCCTTCGCAGTAGTTTTCAACTGATTAATTTAGGTTAAAAGCGATCGCAAGCTTAGCTTCCAACGAAAGTCAGTGCTTCCATGGAATGCTCATTTTTTCCTCGCACAATGCCTGCATAGGCTTCTTTTATCAAAGCACTCACTGAGCCTATCTCCCCACCGTTTAGTATATGATCATCAATAGATCGAATGGGCGTCACTTCAACAGCGGTTCCTGTAAAAAATGCTTCATCTGCATCATAGGCATCTTGTAATGTAATATCCGTTTCTATTACTTCAAAACCAAGTTTTCCTGCCAGAGTAATAATGGTATCTCGTGTAATTCCAGCCAAAATGGTATTCAACTTTGGTGTCCATATTTTTCCTGATTTCACCATAAAGAAGTTCTCCCCAGCCCCTTCTGAAATGAAACCTTGATCATCCAAAAATAAAGCTTCATGATAGTGTGTTCCCTGCAATTCGATAGAAGCCAGGATACCATTGAGATAATGGCCGCATAGCTTAGCATCTACCACTGTCGACTTAGGATGAATTCTGATGTAACGGCTTGTTTTCACGTCTACCAAAGGTTTGGCCAAGTAAGCCTTCCATGGCCAACAAGCAATAGCAAAGTCCACTGGACTTCCCGTAGGATTAACATTCATTTTCCCATAACCATAAAAGGCTAAAGGTCGGATATAACCTTCTTCTAGCTGGTTTTTCCTCACGAGAGAAGTAATGATTTCGCATATTTCTTCTTGAGAGTAGGGAAAGCTCATTTTCAATGTATTGATGGAATATAACAGACGATCTACATGCTCTGGCAATTTAAAAATAGCAGGTCCTTTTTCCGTTTTATAACAACGTATTCCTTCAAATGCCCCGCCTCCATAGTGCAAGGTATGAGATAATACATGAACTTTAGCCTCATCCCAGGCAACCCACTCTCCATTCATCCAAATAAAAGATGTTTTTTGCATAACCGATTCTCCTCATAAATTTTGAATAATTTGATCTACCATCTCGGCGGATCCTACTAAAATCTTTCCATCTGAATGAATATCCTGTGTTCTATAACCCTGCTCGAGAGCCTTTTCCACCGCTCTTTCTATCACGGTGGCTTCTTCCTCAAGCGCAAATGAGTACCTCAGCATTAAAGCTGCTGACAAAATTTGTGCGATTGGATTTGCCTTATTTTTCCCAGCGATATCTGGTGCTGAACCACCGCAAGGCTCGTAAAGCCCAAAGTTAGTTGCATTAAGACTGGCCGAAGGTATTAATCCTAAACTTCCAGGAATAGCTGCCGCTTCATCTGATAAAATATCTCCGAATAAATTGGATGTTAAGATCACATCAAACTGACCAGGGTTAAGGATCAATTGCATTGCGCAGTTGTCTACTAACATGTGTTCACAATGTACTTCAGGGTATTTTAAAGCGACTTTTTGAACCACTTCTCGCCAAAGCCTTGAAGTTTCTAACACATTGGCTTTGTCTACAGAAGTTAACTTCCTTCCCCTCTGTAAGGCAAATCTAAAAGCCAGCTCTGCCGCCACTTGAATCTGATGTTCGTCGTACTGAGCCACATCTTTGGCCAACTGCACATCATTACGCATTTCACGGGTATGCGCTCCGAAGTATACGTCTCCTACCAGTTCGCGTATCAATAAAATATCAACTTCGCCTGCTATCCGGCTTTTCTTAAGTGGAGAAATTTCAGCCAATGATGGGTGAATTTTAACCGGACGAAGATTGGCTGATAACTGAAAGGTTTGACGTAATGCTAAAATTGAATTTCTCTCACAGTCTTTCCACTTAGGTAAGTGAGCTTCGTGAACAGGCCCGCCTACCGATCCAAATAAAATAGCATCTGCGCGTTCACATAGCATTCGAGTGGACTCAGGAAAATGGGATCCTTGATTTTCATAACCTTCTCCGCCAACATCAGCAAAGTGCTTTTCAAAATGATGATCATAACGCTCTGCTATCCGGTCGAGCACTTGAATAGCAAAAGGCATCACTTCCTGACCCACACCATCCCCTGATAAAACCGCAATCACTTTTTTCATAATGCTCCCTCTCTCTCTTTAAATTGATCTATCATGTCCTGGTGACTCAATAAATAATCAAGATCATCTAATCCATTGAGAAAACAATATTTCCTAAAAGAATCAAATGAAAAATTTTCTTCTATTTCAGGAGTTCTGGATGAAATGATCTGTTTTTCCAAATGAATATTCAGGACATAACTGCCAGATGTTGCAAATCCCTGTAGCTTTTCAATGGAAGGTTTGGGAAGAGAAATCAATAACAATCCATTTTTAGCGCTATTGCTAAAAAAAATGTCAGCAAAGGAAACCGCTATGATGGCCTCAATCCCAGATTGTTGTAATGCCCAGACGGCATGTTCCCTGGATGAGCCGCACCCGAAATTTTCCCGAGCAATTAATATGTTACTTTCCTTAAATTGGGGTTGATTCCATATAAAATCTCTCTGATTTTCTCTCAAGCGCTTAAATAAAAACTCACCATAACCCTCACGAGTCACAGAGGTTAAATATTGAGCGGGGATAATCATGTCGGTATCTACATCATCCATTATCAATGGAATTGTTTTTCCTGTGATTTGATTTATCTTTTTCATACTAAAAATCTCTCTTTGTTTAATCTGTCGCTTTAGCCGATATATTTCTCTGCGGAAATGATTTTCCCTTCAATCGCACTCGCAGCTACGGTTGCAGGAGAAGCCAGATGGGTATAACTGTCTGCTCCCTGGCGCCCTACAAAATTTCGATTCGTTGAACTAATACATCTTTTTCCAGGGGGCACTTTGTCTTCATTCATTGCCAGACACATTGAACAACCCGGCATCCTAAAATCAGCTCCTGCTTCCATAAAAATCTGGTCTAACTCTTCTGATTGCGCTTGTGCCATGACACTTTCTGAACCAGGCACAATATAAAAGGTGATCTGTGGGTGCACTTTCCTGCCTTTCAAAATACTCGCTGCAATTCTTAAATCCTCAATCCGCCCGTTGGTACAAGAACCAATAAATGCAAAATCAAGCGGCGTATTTTCAATCGGGGAGCCAGCTTCCAGCTTCACATAATCTAATGCTCTCTTAGCCATGTTCTGACTAGCAGTATCTTTAAATTGATTCGGTATTGCCTGATGAATTTGAATCGCTTGCGCTGGGTTTGTTCCCCAGGTCACCATAGGCCGAAGACCATTCAGATCTATTACAATCTCCCGATCATAAGTGCACTTTTCATCGCTAACGAATGTTTTCCATGTGGATACTTTCTGCTCCCAACTCTCTTCCCTAGGTGCAAACTGGCGGCCTTTCAAGTAGGCATAAGTTGTCTCATCTGGCGCGATCAAACCTGCTCTCGCGCCACACTCAATGCTCATGTTACAAATAGTCATGCGCTCTTCCATTGACATGGCTTTTATTGCCTCGCCTGTATATTCAATGACATGCCCTGTAGCTCCGCCGATGCCAATTTCAGCAATCAGCTTCATAATTGCATCTTTAGCAAAGACACCTTTCTGAAAGTGGCCTTTAAATTCAACACGAAACGTTTTAGGTGCTAGCATCAGTAGACATCCTGTCGCTAATACATGAGCCAACTCTGAAGTACCTATGCCAAAAGCCATAGCACCAAAAGCTCCATGTGTTGAAGTGTGGGAATCTCCACACACAATCGTCATCCCTGGTTGAGTAATACCAAGCTCAGGGCCAATGACATGAACAATCCCTTGATGCTGGCTACCAAAGTCATAAAAGGGAATCCCAAAAGCCTGCGCATTTTCTCGAAGCAGTGTGACTTGCCTTGCTGCTGCCTGATCAAAAATTTCGTGACGATTACGACGCGTGGGAATGCTGTGATCAATGGTTGCCAAACAACGTTCAGGCGCAGCAATACGCAATCCTCTGTCCCGTATCACCTGAAAAGCCTGCGCAGAAGTCACCTCATGTAACAATGTAAAATCAATAGCGAAAATAGCGGGGTGGCCTGGATTTTGATGAATCAGGTGAGCTTCCCATATTTTTTCAATCATATTTTTCGGTTTCATTTAAAATGACCTCTCGTTTTGATAATGAAGATAAGCCTCTATAAGCTCCTGATCTGTAATCCCTTTCCTTCGATCAGCATAGTGCGCTTTGATAAACTGTGCGATCACCTTTTTTCGTCATCAGCACATTGATAACCATATTTTTCAATGACAGACTTAGCGTGGTTGCCGCCGCTGGAGGGACCAAACAGGAAGGAAATTTCATTGCCCATATCTGCTGGGTCAAAAGGCTGATAGGCTAATGGATTTCTAATGATCGCATTAACATGACCACCAGAGGTATGCTTAGCTGCGTTTTCACCTGTAATTGGCCAGTGGGGTTGTCTGGGAAGCATATATCGACTCACGAAGTCTGAAAGGGTTTTAAGCATTTCTGTTTTAGCTCGGGTCACTAATGCTTTTTCTGGACACAAATTTCCAAAATACTTGATATAGGCAATACATTGTTCAAGCGCTGCATTTCCTGAACGCTCTCCAATCCCATTAAAACACCCTTCAATTTGTGTTGCTGGCCCTGAGTAAACTGCACTCATTGTATTTTCCAGAGCTAGCCCAAAGTCATTGTGACAATGAGCGGACCAAGTCACCTGACGATCGGGAAATTCCTGTTTAATAATGGCTGCATGGCGCTTCATCTTTTCAACAAAATAATCATCACCTTGCCATCGACAAGCACCACCAATTGTATCTGGGCAGTTAATGACACTAGCACCTGCTGAACAAGCTGCGCGAATGACATCTGTTGTAAAATCAAAATTTTCTCTCATTTTGGAATATCCTTCCGGACTAAACTCCACTTCATAGCCACTATCGGTTGCGATTTTGATTAATCGATAAACCATTTGAATGAGCTCTGAATGCTGATCAGCTTGTTTCCCCAAAGATGCTCGCATTAACTCAGGATCTACTGGCAAATAGGTATGAACTCGAGCCCGTTTAGCAGTATTTAAGGGTGCTAATGCCCTCATCGTGATTTCAATCTGGGCATCACGCAACTGACATAAACCTGCTACCACCATATTAGGTTGTATTAATACTTCCTGAGCAATGGTGTTTACAATCATAAACTCAGATTGACTGGCTGCTGGAAAGCCAGCTTCTAATACATCCACGCCTGCCTGAGCGGCCAGCTTGGCATATTCAATATTTTTCTCAAAAGACATCCCTGCGCCTGGACACTGTTGTCCATCTCGAAGTGTCGTATCAAAAATTTGAATCTGTTGAATTGGCATGTTGATAACCTCCCAACACAAACGGAGTTATCCCAATAGAAGATTCTGCTGATGCATGCAGAATACTTTCCTCCATGCCAAGCTAGATGGCAATCAAGGGAAAAACCGTTTGTTAAATTAAAGCGTTAAAAAATGTTCCGTCTTAGCGGAAAATGAGTGATCACTCGAAGCGAGTGAAATTAAGATTTGCGTGACAGTCGCAGCAGGAGAGATAGTAGAAGAGAAGAAAAAGCAGAGAAGCTAGATGATACAAAAGAAAAAATGGAATGTGTACAGTGCGGTCGGTGCTTAATAACAGCACACTCTCGCAATTGGATCGAGTATTTCATAATTACCTCTACTTTGGGATAAACCTATTTTTAATCTAGCAGAGCTAATAATTTGTGTCAAGTTTTTCTGTACGCCCGAATCCCGATTTAGAAAATCACTGAAATAAAAGAAACCTTTCCCGTGTAACGGTTCAGACAAAGAAATCATGATCACCCAATGGGTGCATTGATCAGCTTTTTCCTTGAGGAGGCTAACGTAAAGGAAGCCTTGCTAGTATAATGATTTTACCAAAACAACATTATGACCTAAACAGGCAAACAAGGCTTATGAACATATTACCCTTTCACCTCTCAACAACCAAAGATTTTTTAACATCTCGTGCGGGACTAGTCTGTATTGCCCAACTGATGCAATCGCTGAATTTTTCAAATTGGGTAGACCAATATTTTCCAGCGCCTAAAAGCAATCGCGGGTATAACCCTTCGGTGTTTGTGAACTCACTGATCCTCATGTTGCATGAAGGTGGCCGTTGTTTGGATGATTTACGGTATATTCGTGAAGACGATGCTTTACGTACTTTGTTAGCTTTAACCCAAGTACCTGGATCTGATTCAATGGGAGACTGGCTACGCCGTCATGGAAAGAAAGGCATGCTGGCTGTGACTGAAGTTAATCGTCTTTTGCTTAAACATACCTTGCATCATGTAAAGAAAATCACCCTGGATATTGATGCTACTTTATCTGCATCAAAAAACAAATCGGCAAAATGGACTTATAAGAAATGTACAGGCTATATGCCCATGGTAGGCCACATCGCAGAGACAGGCCAAGTGTTGGCAACGGATTTTCGCGAAGGAAACGTGCCTCCTTCTGCGAAAAATCTCGAATTTATTCATCAATGTGAAGCCGCTTTGCCTGAAGGGGTAACGTTATTTGCCCTACGTATTGATGCAGCGGGTTATCAAGGCGATATCATTGATGATTGCATAGAGCGACAACTTAAATTTGCGATTCGGGCAAAAATGAGCCCCTCTCTTAAAAAACTCATTCAAGCTCAAAAAGAGTCCCAATGGGAGTCTTTACATCGAGAAGGAAAGCCTCTGAATGGCGAATTTACAACACATCTTGTGCACACAATGGAAAAAAGTCGCCATGCCTTTGATGTGATCGTACAGCGTCGGATGATCAAGGGGCAAACCACTTTAGAACTTGATCTTGAAAGTGAAGGCAATGAAGGAGAAGAGCTGCTTCAATGTGGTCAATACCTCTATCGTGCGATTGCCGTGAGCCGTAACCCCAGCATGAGCCAAAGTGACTGGGTACATTGGTACAATCAAAGAGGTGAAACTTCAGAAAACCGGATTAAGGAGTTAAAAGAGGATTTTTCCGCAGATCGTATGCCTTGCCAAAATTTTGAAGCCAACGCGTTATATTTTTCGTTATGCGCATTGGCATTTAACCTTTTTGCCTTGCTGCGCATGTATTTACCCGTCCAGTTTGAGGCTTGCCGCGCAAAAACCATTCGCCATCGAATTTATGCCCTGGCTGCAAAAGTAGTTCGTCACGGTAGAAGAATTTATTTAAAACTCGAAGAATCTCATTGTGCTTTATTGAATGAAATTCTTCTCCCCCTTCACCGCCTGGCACAAGCACCTTAATCACCCCTGGATTTACTCTTTGCAACTCATAAAAACAAGCTGCCAGAAACACAGCAAGAGATTCCTTTATCCTCAAAATCCTGTTTTGGATAAAATTTGAACACCTCTGGAATTTTTATCGAGATTTTTTTGATAAACCATCTTTTATTTCCAACAAATCAATCTCATCAATCACTTTTTACAGAAATCCCTCTTCTTTTGATCTCGCTAATCATTTAATTTTCAGAATGATTTTTTCTAAATCGGGATTTGGGAATGCGATTGTCATGGAAATTTAACTCTAATACCATGCCAAAAAGAAGCACCTTACTTAAAATAAGCAAGGTGCTAAAGTTAAAAATTTGTACCCGCAGTTTAAACACTATCTGACCATGCACTAATACAAAATTATTGTAAAACTCCCTTCAGATAAACCGCGTCTTAAATTGACCCGGTAATAAGATCCACAATGCTTAAGACCTTTGGTATATATCTTGTTTTTATTTTTATTAAAGCTAAAAGCACATGTTCCTCCAGTTTCACGGTTCCTAAATGCTACACCAAACCGATCATCCAGTAATTTAACATCACATTGATACCGGTTCTTCTTAGGAGAAAAACCACAAGCACTAGCATCTACCATCCCCAATTCGTGAGAAAACTCTAAAGGAGCGTTTTGACCTATATTAATATTCAATTTAACAGGGTACTCTGAAATAGCAAAAGCTGTACTAGCAACTATAGAGCTAAGAACCAAAGGAACTAAAAGAATTTTTTTCATTATTATATTTTCCTCTTTTAAAAAAAATTGTTAAGTAAATTTAAAAATCAAAATGATATCTCCAACCTTATGGCCAGATTTATCAACAGTAGCTATTTAATTTTCCTCCATATCTTTAAAAATCTTTGGCACTTTCTTAAAGACGTCCAGGAACAGTAGCTGGATTTGGGAGGAATAAGCAAAGTGCCACACCATCGTCTGGACGTCTTTAAGAAAGCACCTTCTGATAAAGACGCCCAAGCGCACGATGGGTGTAGTTCGAACTCCCTGATGGGGTTAATAGGAAACTACGAACGTGTCTTCTTACCGGACGCCTTTAGCAAAAGGTTATTTACACCCAAGATATTGAAACCAAAAGGATTTGTCACGGGCCTTGAGGTTGAACAAAGCCCCTTTTTAAAAGGCTAAACTCGCTATTTTCAAGGGTTCTTCACAAATGTTGCACCATTTATTCAACCCAGGTTGAATAATCGATCCTCCAATACGCGCAACCCATTGTTTTTAAAGGAGGGTCGCTCAAAAGAACCTCCAATTTTCAACATTTTTCTTGAAAAAAAGAGAGTAAACGGGCTTTTTTGGCGTCTTTTTTTAACAAGAAGGTCAAGATTCTATTGTCTAAATTATTATTATCCATAGCCCATGACTATCACATCGGGTTGAAAGGCAGCATATATTAGGTTATATTTGTTATATATGTTATTTTTGATATGAAAGGTTTGTTTTGGATATTGTAATTACCAAATGGGCACTAGATTCTTACCTTGATTTGTTTCATCAGAAATATTTTACGAAGCAGGAATATAAAGAGAGGCTAAGACCGGATGTCCTATTGCTTAAAGATTATCCAAGCCCCGTCAAATTTAATCAGCCAAAGTTTTGGTCTGTTGCACAGGATGCCTCCGGAAAAATCATTTCAGATGCATTCAAAATGAAATGGCATCAGGTTGGAAATGGAAATGTACAGCTCAGATTACCTGTTGGCATGTTTGACGAGATATTTTTATGTGAAGCCTATGTAAAAGCCAATACAAAACAGGAAAAACGAAAGTTATTCAAACTCAAAACCCATTTACAGTTAATCAGGGAAAATAAGCATACCGTGTGCGGGAGGTTAACATGACATCATTAGTTTCAGGCAAACAGGAACATCCTTCTAATCCACCACAGCAATTGCAGCTATTTAATATTGCTGGAAACATGCAAAAAGCAGGCTTGCCAGATGAATTTATTGCATCAGCAATTCGTACCGCTTTAGATTATGAGGGCGTAGCCGACTTGATACTAATGTGGGATGAAGAAGAGGATGAGTGTGAACGCAATGAAATTGTAGCTGACATACAGGAACTGGTAGAGGACTGCGCTCAGGCTGGCAAAAGTGAATACCCCTCTATTCGACTCAATGATCTTGAAGCCATTTCAAAAGATATCCGCTCCTTCAAAGATAATTTACTGAAAATTGTCATAGAAAAAGGAGGTATTACTCACTTATCAAGCCTCTCCGGTATTCCACAGCCTTCATTATCAAGGTTTTTTAACTCTAACGCCATGCCAAGAAGAAGTACCTTGCTTAAAATAAGTAAGGCACTAAAGCTAGATGCCATCGTCCTGGCTACCCGCTGGGATAGGTAAAAGCTCTACAGGCAAGCTTGCGCTCATAAAATGATATTTCCAACTTTATGACCAGATTTATCAACCACAGCAATTTGATTTCCTTCTTTTTTACTATCAATAGCAACATACATTAAAAAATTGCCTTTCTCAGTACATCACTTTTTGAGATGTGCATTTCTTCTGCCATTTCATTCAGCTTTTCTGATAATTCTGGCGATATATTCAGTAATATTTGTTTTGTAGATTTTTGCATACTCTTTAACTAGAGGTAAGTGTTTGAATTCTTAAATTAATTCACCAGAAATCATACATATCAGACTTATCAGAATTGGTGCTCCAATCATAAGTGTCAAAAACAATATAAACTTTATCAGGATTAATTGGCTTTTTTGGCTTCCTTTATCATTAGAGCCTTGCTGATCAAGCGCATTATTCTCTGCCCCATCTTGTAAAGTAGAACCAGATAAAACCTCTTTGGAATCATTTAAAACCAGCTTCTTTTCAAAAGGAACCTGTTGCTCAAAAGAAGCATTGGAGCTGGATGATTTAAGCGGTAATGAATATGTGATCGGTACCAGTAATGACAGTAAAATGAATACTAAGCATTGATGAATAAATGTTTGCATGGATTTCTCACCCTCCAGATTTTGTTATAATTCTTGTGATCTAGCGTCAATTTCATTAAGCCACGCCACCTCAACAAAGAGGGGTGTTTATAGAAGCCACACCTTGCTTTCTATTCTGTTTTGAAGCAAATACAAACGATAAAATTGAAGCGATTAAAAAAGCTGCAAAAGCCCATGGCTTTGGGTCAAACTCCGTAATAGGGATTAATACAATTACTCCTATAGTAAATGCGATGATGGAAGAGTAAACTCCCATAGTACTGCCCTGAAGTCCTATTTTAGCGCTATTAGATAAGATGCTAATCAAGATTATGCTTGTGCAAGATTGCAGTATAGATACAACCGTTACAACGATAAAAAAACTGATAAAAAACCAATTACTGTCATTGCTGGGTGTTAATACTATTCCTAGCACAACCAATAAGCACAAAGCGCTAAATTGCAGAATAACGCTTGTTGTTAAGCAATTATTCATTGTGAATCTGCGAGTTATGTAAGGTACTATAAATATATATGAAAAAGCAGATATTAAAAAAAAGTAAGAAATGGTTAAGTTAGGTCCTAACAGGCATATAAAATACCCAAACATATTAATCCCTAATGAAAACATTAGCGTTATAATCAGAACTAAAGTTATGTCAGCATTTGTTATTGCAGAATAAGCGCTTTTCAATACAGTGGAATAATTTATCTTTAACATTCGATCACCAGCGTATGTTCCTTTAAAAAAGAAACATATTGATATTAGTGTAACTAGCATCAAGAATGCGCAAACAAAAATTGGAACAGATAGATAGGTTGTGTCGCTGAGGACGTAACTTGGCAATAATATTAAGTCTATTAGCCTTGCAATAATATAGCCGATTGGTTCTGCTGCTAAGATTAGAGCAAGGTTTTTTATTTTATTTGATTCAGCACTTAGATCAATTATGGCAGCCAAAACAACACACGAGCTAGAGACTACGATGCCTGAAATGATACGTGATGCATATATGAGTGTTAAACTATTTAAGCTAACTCCAACACCCATAATCAACATACCAACAAAGCTTAGTGTTAATCCGGCAATGATGATAGGTTTTCTGCCATATTTATCTGATAAAAAACCCAAAAATGGTGAGGTTATAAGCATAACTACAGGATAAATGACTAATATTAGAGTCAAGGCCAGACTGCGAGCATGAGAACTTGTTGAAGGGTCAAAAAGGTTTGTTTTATTGAGAATAAATAATTCAGTCAAAACAAAGGTCGTAAATATCATGAAGGTTATACTTATCAACACATAGAAGACTAATGATAACTTAGAAAATTTGTTGGATTTTAGAGTGATATTATTATTTTTATTCATCTGGTAACCTAAATATTTTGTGACATGTTAAAACTTCAATATGGACGCAAATATCCACTGGAAACAGCCTTTAAAAGCGCTGCCTGGTTGCTTGTAACATCAAGCTTCCCTCGAATCCTTGAGTAGTAAACTTTTACTGAGCCTTCTGTAACCTTCATAAGGGCTGCAACCTGCTTTTGGTACTTACCAAGACAATAAAGCGCAAGACAAACTCGCTCCCTGAAAGAAAGTGGGTTCTCCTCCTCATCACATTCAAGATTAATCCCAAAAAATACCCTGAAAATTATCGAAATCTCAGCTTCAAGTACATCTTGAAAATTATCACTCATACGCTCTCCTCCTCGTCTTTGAAGAAGCCCTAAAAGTTTCTCCAAATCATTAGGTATTTCGCTTTTATATCGTATTCCCATACTCCTCACCTCATAAATCTAGTTTAAGACTCTCCTTTCAAACCCAAAAGGCGTCTGCCATCTTCCGGTTCTAACCAGCATCAGGGCAATGTTGATGCTGCGATCTAGCGGCATCTCCGTCTTTGAATCCAGATAAAACCTCAAGGAACCAAATCTCACCTCAAATTCGATCTCAGGTGCGATTTGTTCCGGATTTTTTACGCCAATGGATGCCAGGCACCTCTCTAGCCGTCCTCTCTGGGTTTTACTTAAAATCCTCTGGTTTGTATCTGGATTCTGGTTGGGCGTATTTTTGGCCTGTATGAGCTTCTTCCTGCTTGATTTAAGCAACATCAAATCCCTCTCCATCATGCTGATTAAGGCAGATTTGCTGCTGATGGTCGCTGAAATGTCCGAAAAGGCAGCATTCATCGAGTCATTACCTGCAATACGCCCCCTTTCCGTCAAAAGCTCTGTAAGCTTCCTGTTCTGGGCATCAAGCTCTTCTTCAAGCTTGAGCACCTGATCATCGATAGATGAAACACCATCACAATCCCCACCCTCATCCGATTTAAAATCAACAACTACTGCCTCTGGTGTAATCAAATCCTCAACTTCATCTTCAAGCTCACCTGATTCCCAGTTGTTGTTATTATTTAAATTATTATTAATATCTTCCATGGCAGCCCTGTCACTATGGGTACTGACACCCCTGTCTGACGGCCATACAGATACACCTCTGTCTTTCTGGTCTTCAATCTCATCAATTAGCCATCTGGGCACCCGAACAAGATAAGTGTTCGAAAAATGTATGTCCCCTTCTCTATTGGAAATAACATCAAGATAGCCATTGGCCTTTAATCGGTTAACATAACGAATGCATGTCCTAACAGAACAGTTAAGCATCAAGGCCATGTCCGAATAGCTCATGGTAACTGACAGGTCTTCTGTAAAACGTGCCCTGTTAAACAACATCTGCCAGCAGCGAATGCTCTGGGGATTTAAGCGACCATCCAGCAAAATCCCTTCTTGAAGATATGTCGATATCAAGGTGTACTCCTTTTTCTGATTTGCTAAAATGATGTCTCTTGCTGTGCAGGACATCTGAACAGCTGTGTTCTGAAATATGGTTTGGGTGTACATGAAAATTTCTCGCAAAAATTTTTAAGGCACAGCAAGACCCATGCAATGCATTATCAAGGTCAGGCTGTGATCTATAAGTTAATGCTTAATGATTGCCAGAATGCTTACAGCGCGGACATTCCGGCTTATCAAGCAACTCTGTTCTCAAGATTGTGAATTCCCTGGGCGCATCTATCCCTAAACGGACTCTGCCCATCGCTATATCGATGACTTTCACTACAATATTTTCATTGACCACGTTGATCGTGATACTTTGATGTTGTTTTCTTTCAAGAAGAAGCATACTGAATTACCTTTTATATTTAAGCCATCTTGGCTTGTTTGTTAGTCAATTTACCTGTCCATTCAAATTCCATGGCAAACTTGCCTTTCCTCTCCTATACTCAATAAAACTTAAATAATCGATGGGAAAACCGCTTTCACTGTCGAGGCAGTGGGTTTTTATTACTTCGCTGGCATCATGGATGATGCAGGTAGTATTACCTTGAAAACGGAAGGTTTTCTCATCTTTTATTATTAAGCTCCTTGTTAAGAGCAATATTCATGCCTTGCTCCCTCCCTTCCGTGCTCTCTGTTCCAGGCAAGGCAGCTGAAACAGTCATTAGGGTCATAATCCTTTTCCAGTTCCTATCTCCTCTCCCTCCTCAATAACTTTTAGTCATACCAGGACTGCTTTCATTTTCAGCCTTGGCATCCTCTAAATAATTTGCAAGTAAAAACTTCCAGGCATCTAGTAAGCGACTTGCTGTCTCGTGATAACTCTCCTTCTCCGTAGTGGCATAAGCATCACTTAGGCGCAGTCCTGCCTCTGATAACAGGCTGAGCAAGTCTTGCTGTGTTAACCCTGTTTGCGCGTATATGTTGTCTTTTTCTATTAACATGATTCCATCCCCTTTGTTATTAATATTTATCTGGGTGAGTGTTGTGTCGTGGTCTTCCTTATTCTGAAGCATATCTCTCAATTAACGCTTTTAATTGCGCTGCATCCGGTTTGCCTGAATAGCCATCCATACCAGCTTCTTTAAATTGAGCCTGATAATCAGGTTCATCAGAGTGAGATGTCATGGCAACTATCGGCACATGGTATTTATTCGTCTTTTCAACTGAGCGGATCGCTTTGGTAACCTCAAGGCCGCTCATGTCTGGCAAGTCTATATCCATCAGTATCAAGCAATATTTATCGTTATACATAGCAAGCGCAGTTTTCCCGTCAGATGCGATATCCGCTTTAAACCCAAGCTTCTGTAACATCGCCTGTAAAGCATATTGAAGAAGCTGATTGTCTTCGACTATTAAAAGCTTTATACAGTTATTATTTTTCTTTTCATTTTTTTGTATTTTTTTATTCAACTTTTTCATATTCAATCCCTCTATCTGGTTTCTTTGAAATTAAGTAAGCATAAAGATCAATATTATTTATAAGTAGCTAGAAATAAGGTTCTTTAATTTTTTTTCTGACAAAGGTTTTTGAAGCCAATGATCAAATATTTTTACCTGGTTATAACCCAAAATGTCTTTCTCCTCGCTTGAAACTAGAGCAATGGGAGTTCTTTCTTCACCTATTTGCTCTTCTAAAGCTCGAAACTGCTTACATAAATCAAGTCCGTTCATGTCAGGCAGATAGAAATCACACAATATCAAATTAAAATGTACTTCCCTGAAAAGCATCAATGCTTCTTCTGCTGTTTTAGCCAAGCGATAAGGAACTCCCTGTTTTTTAAGTTGAACCTCATACGCAAGGCTTACCAATTCATTATCTTCTATTACTAAAATCATTTTTCTGTACCTCCATGCAAAAATTGCATCTTCTACCTGTTTCTTCACTATGCTAATTTAAATAAGTATCTTAACGATATAGATTAATTTTAACTTATCTGCAATAATTATGCAACACTTTTTAATTTGGGTGCAATAAATGTCGCAAAAATATTCTTTTCCTGAGATGGAGTCCTCTCCTTCAGCTAGAGCACACCGATTATCTATCCTGCGAAAAATGGCAGGGCTAGGTTATGCAGCCATTTCAAAAAAATATAAAATTGGCTATTCCACGCTGAGACAATGGGAAAAGGGGCAAAGAAACCTATCAACTAATGGAGCAAAACTCATTGTGGATGCAATGAAGCAGGAGGGTATTGAATGTACATTGCCCTGGTTGCTGCATGGTTCTGGGGAGGCTCCCTCCTATATTAATCAAAAAGATATAACTGTTTTACCTAACGCTTCCTTCTTAGAACAGGAAATTGCTCTTTTTAGAAGCGGTCATTTAAATGCCATTGTATTGGATATCAAAGATGATGCTATGTACCCCTTTCTTGTCATTGGAGATCAGGTTGGTGGCATTTGTCTCGACAGAGACCAGTTTGAGAAGATGGACGGAAAATACTGTATTATTGAAAGTAAGACGCATGGGCAATTTTGCAGATGGGCACAAAAAATTCCTCATACCGACTTGTTTAATTTTCAGTGTCTTAATCTATCCTCCAAAGTCAAAAATCCAATTACTTTAAAAGCAGATAAAATCATTAAAGCAGCTCCAATAATTAGGTTCTGGAAACAAGAATGCTAGAAAAAATGCTCAGAAAGACTGAAATGTTCCTTTTTTATTGGAAGCTTACGTGGCTTTTTTAATTAAGCACGATGCTTTTTTTTAATCACCTTGTCACCAAAGAGACTATGAATCACTTCAGTTAATTGTTCCAAAGTGATAGGCTTTGAAATGACATTAACAATACCTTGATCACAAAAATAATCCATATCAATTTCACGTGCAAATGCAGTTACTGCCACTACCCAAGGAAGGTTTTCATCTGAGGGATGTAATTTATACAAATAAGGCATGAGCTCGTGACCTTCTCCATCCGGCAATTGAATATCTGTGAGAATCAAATCAATAGAAGGATGATCTAGAATAGATTGTTTGGCTTTTTTTAAATCCATGGCAGATAGTATATTGCAATGAAAATAAGTAGACAATAATGCTTGCATTGCTTCCAAATTCGTTGGATCATCTTCAACAATAAGTACTTGAAATTTTTCTTTATTAAATTCAGTCTCTAGTTCTTCTTCCCCTAGGCTAGACTCCATACCGAAAGATTTAAAAAGAGTTTGTTTTTCCACAGGCTTTGCAATTTTTAATTTCACATAAAAAGTGAAGTCTGTGCCAATACCGTCCCGACTATCTACCATCAAATCACCCTCTAACAGCTCTGCAATTTTCTTGCTGATAGAAAGGTTAATACCAGGGGTAGTGTACTTCTTTGACTCATCATGAGGATCATGATCAAATAAATTAAATATATTATCTAATACTCTCTGAGACATTCCACGTCCTGTATCCCGAACCACAATATCTAACCAGACATTCTCTCCTTTTTTTCTGATAAGATGTGTCTCTATGGTGATCTTTCCTTTATCTGTGTACTTAATGGCATTGGCAATAAGATGATCTATGACGTCATATATTAAAAGAGAATCGCCTATAAAACGACCCTCCATTTTCGAGTCCATCTCAAACTCCATTGAAAGACCTTTCGCTATTAACCCAGGTTTGTATTTCTCTTCAAAACTTTTTAAAATGGACGATAAATTGAAGGTACTATGGTAGGGCTTAAGTTGGCCTGTTTCCAAACTTAAATAGTTATTAATTCTATCTAGAGTTGGGATAATAGATTTAGCAGCGCGATTGATAATATTAAGTCCATTTTTTAATAGTACTTTATCATCTAAAGCATCTAGCAAAAGTTCAGAAAAACTTAGAATACCTGTTAGTTTATTACGAAGATCATGTTGCAATACTCTCAGGAATTTGGCTTTAGCTTGGTTGTTTCTATCTAACTGCTCCTTTGCTTTGCGAGATTCTTCTTCAGCTTTTTTGCGAGCAGTTATATCAAATGAAACCCCTAAAAGTCCTAGTACATGATCATTTTCATCTTTTAAAGGTATTTTATATGATAAATAAGTAGCTGTAGTTCCATCTGCCTTCTGAGAAACTTCTTCCACACATACCGCGCTTTTTTTCCTTATGACCTTTTTATCAACAGCTGTAACCTTGTCCGCCTGCACTTTAGGTAAAGTATCATATGCAGTTTTCCCTATCATCTCAGAAGCATCTTTAAGTCCTACTGCTTTTGCCTGTTCATCACTACATTCAACAATAACACCTTCAAGGTCTTTTAAATAAACGCTTTGTGGTAGAACCCGAATAAGATTCGGATAGAATTTTTCTAATAAATCTTTACTTTTCCCTTTCATCTTTACTGGGCACCTAATTCATAAATTCCGCTTAAATAAATCCCATAAGTATCCAAAGAATGCAATATGTTTTCTATATTATCGAACATGACATGTGTAATTAAAAACAAAGTGTTGTTTTCTATGTTACACCCTAAAATGTTAGCTTTTGTTCTCATCAATTCTAATTCGATTGCATATTTATTTAGTTCTTGCTTTTCAAAACTTCCAGACAACGAAAAGCTTAACTCACCATTGAAAAGCCTAATTAAATCATTATAGTTTTGTAGGCTACTACTCGATTGAATTTGAAAAAAAGGATCATTTTTAAAACTTTCTAGCTTTTTACCTGCATATTGTGGATGAGCAGCCTGATTAGTCAAAATGACAGCTTCTAACCCTTCATTTTTAATACGCTGGATAAACTCTGTTTTTGTTTTACTTCTTTTTTCTGTTTTACAGCAAAAAGATCCTCTAATTATAAATGCAGGTTTAACAGAAACATCACTCTTATCAATTTCTGCTAAAAATTCGAACCGGCCAATAGAGCTTACTCTAAACAAAAAAAAGAATCGATCTATTGTCACGCCTTCTATCTTTTTATCAACTACAAGCAAAATATCTTCTTTCATTTCTAACAAATAATGCCATATTACTTGACTTAAAAAGTAACAAGGCAATATAAAGCGCTTTTCTTCATCTCTTTTTAAGAGGTGCTTAATCAATGGGTTTAAATAAGAAGCCGATTTTACGGTTTCAGCCAAATAAAGAATAAATAAGCTAGAAAAAGCAGAAGCTAATTTTTGAAAGTGATGAATAATTCGCCAACCCAAGGTTTTTGAAACTCCCATTTCCTGGCATAATTTTTCATGATGAACACAAATTAAAATTCCTTCCTTATCACGTTTGCTGAAATAAGTTAAAAAGTGATAGAGAAAAAGGGTACTATGCCCTTGCGTAAATTCCATATCGATTTGATTAACATTAAAAAAATCTGAAAGACTACATTTTTTAAATCTTTTTCCAATTCTTTGCTGTTCATAGTAAGAAATCCTTATAGCTTCCAATGATTTCTTTTTGTTTTCTATTTTTAGAATTTCAAAAATTACTTCTTTATCTATAGTTAAATGGTTTTCCCTATATTGCCGATATAAATATAACAGCTGGCACGCTCTAATTTGACAAGAGTTTTCTCCAACTTGAGCATCAAACTGACTAAAACTTTGAAAACAATAAAAATATTGAATGGAATTCTTCAATTTCTTAAGAAAGAAGCAAAGCAAATCAATTATCCCAATTATTTCTTTGTTAGAATGTATTATCATTTCCTTAGAAAATGGTAATACATCAATTAAATTTAGTTTTTTATCAAAAATACTTTGTGCAATATTCATAGCTATCTTTGAAATAAAAATTAAAAAAAGGCTTACTTCTCTCTGTACAAAACGACCATAACAGATACACATCCACATGTTACTAAACTTAATGTTGTACCTATTATTAATAAGAGATCTTCGTGCAAAAAACCATGAAGTACAGTAAACAGCTGTATAATGTTAAAACCACCAAATGTGAGCAACGAAAATCCTTTAGAATTTTTTGTTTTATATAGTTTAATAATTTGAGGTATAAAAAGCCCTGCATTAATAAACAGCCCTAAACTAAAAATAGTTTCTATAATAAATTCAACCATATTTACCTTCTCTAAAACTTCATCCAATAAGGATGTAACCTCTTCTTTCTCTAAATTTCTTGAGTTTTTCAAGCTCTTTTTGGGCAGCATCAAAGTTTTCAAAAAGGCTATGTCTTACTTGCCCTCCCCTATTTCCTCCCCAAGCTTTTATAATTACCCTGACGTGGTCAAGCAAAATTGACCAACCCAGTTAAGGTATTTTTGGCTCTCCATTTTTTATATAGTGCTTCAAAGACATTAGGACTTTTATACTGAAATGCCCCCTTCGGTTTGTTGGGTTTATCCAATGGCAAATTTCACCTTTCTTAGAACACTCTACATCGACTTCTTTTAAAATCATTCAAATTATTTATATTGATATTTATGCAGACATCCATGTACCCTCTAAATGTCATCTTTATGAGTTACTGAACCTCTGCTCTTATCTAAAACCAAACTACATATCACTATTGACTAGATTCTTCTGACAGCATAAACATGCTTTAGCAAACGCTTCAAAAGAATCAAACTGTAATTTTCAAAACACAAAAACAAACATATTATATTGTTTTTTTTCAATAGCTTGCAAGCAAACCTGAAGAATAATATTTTATATAATAGCTTCATTTGACTTGAGGTAGTTTACCAAGCGTTTAATATGTATGTTAGTAGGTTGTTTTGTCATAAATCTTTATACTCCATCCTGCAAACGCCCCCTTCTTTTATAAATTTCTCTTTGGAGATACAGGGAATAAGATTTTTTTCTTTCAGAAAAACACCAAAAATTCCTTTGACTGGGGTAGAGTTCAATCCATCTTGTCTAAACCATTTAAGCATAAAGCCCGCTAATGTTTTTTCAAATTCGACCAAAAGTGCTTTGTAGGTTTCTTCATGAAGAGTTTCTAAATAATCATCAACACAATTGTAGACGTATTCATCATATAAACTTTCTAACCTTTCGAGATTTTCCTTGTTTATTTTCTCCTCTACTTTATTCTTTTCCTTGGTTAATCTAATCTGATCTAAAAAAGTTTTATTTGACTGACTAGGTTTGTAGTTTTTTCTTAAAGCGTCTATTAGTAACCCACTCAAATCTCTTATTTTCCCTAATCGAAAACTCTCAGAGCCCCTTATCAATTCAATTTTTTCCCTTATGTACTCTGAACCGTACTTAGATTGTAAAGATTTTATTGTTTCTCCCGAGAAGCCAAAGTTATTTGAGAGGAGCACAGTCAATTCACTTTCATCTTCATTTTCCACTATATCCCTCTTTTTAGCTGTGGTGTTTACTTTATGAGACAAATCAAACCTAATAGCTTGAACTTTTTTGTTAAATTTTTTTATTTCGGGGAATATTGATATTGGGGAGTATCTGTTTACTTCTGAAACAGCAATGTTTAATACTCTTTTTTTAAACTCCTTAAAGCTGGTATATTTATCGCCTAAAACACCCATCAGTTTTCTGAATGTTTCTAATGAAAACCAAGGAGTCTGCTTTAAACCTTGGAATCTTATGCAGTTCTCGTAAAGAGCAATGCCGTAACACGATTTAAACTTTGCCAACACACATAAATCCAAGCGGCCATAGATTTCTGGCTGATATAAAAATTCTTTCATAAGAGAGCTATACTCATAAGTACAAATGCCTTCTTCAAACTTTGCTGAAGCTAAAAGGGAACTAGCTCTCCAAACCTCTTTTTGATTAGAATATTCATATCCACAAACATTCCACTCAACAGCTAAGCACATTAAATCAACCAAAGATTTTTTTAATTTTTTATAATCATTACTTCGATATCCTATCAAGTTACATAGAGATCTAATCGGTATGCTAAATTTAGATTCTTTAGGAAGGGTTGGATATGCGTTAAACAATAATGCATTAAATAACTTTCTTTGTACAAGACTCAGATTATTACTGCAATGAATAGCACCGATATGCTTTTTAAGCATATAATTATTTTCATTGCAAAAAATAACATTAGGCATATTCAACCCCTCAGATAAGATTCGGATATCCGAATTCGTGAAACTATTTGAGCTCTATTCGGATATCCGAATTCCAGCAGAGTTTGCTTTTGCCGCTTTAATATATTCTTTTAAATGATTGCATAATTCTTCATGGTCAATTAAGCAAAAAACTTGCTTGTTAATCGTTATACAAGGAGACCCTCTTTGGTCTAACTTAAATGTGAATAACTTTTGTCCATCTTCATCTTTAATGAAAATCGCTTTATCAAAAGTCTTTTGCTCACCGTCGGGGGTGGCTTGTTTAACAGCCTTTTCTAGCTTTACCGTAGATTTAATTGTTTTTCCAATTTCAGGAGCAACTAGTAGTAAAGCTTCTCTGTAAGAGCTAGATTTATTAAAAAGCTCTAGAATCTTTAATGTCATGCTAACTGAAAGACTGTGCACATTTTGGATGCGACTGACGACTTCATTAGGGATTCTTGAGTAAGCCATTAATTCATTAAGAGTCACCGGCGATATCATTAATTTTTCAGCAAGCTCTTTTTGAGATGGAAAAATTTTATCTTCAATGAGCTTTTTATATAACAATGCATTTGAATAATTACTAACATCTTTCCTTAATTTATTTTCAGCATCTTGATATGCGATAGCATCTTGAACATTTAGGCTTTCTTTCTTTATCACAAGAAAGGGAATCCCTAACTTTAAGCATGCTAAATGTCTACGTCTGCCAAAAACAATCTCGTATTTTGGTTGAGTTTCAGAGATTTGAATATCTCTAATTTTAACTAGAGCAGGCTGAAGCTGACCATTTTCTTTAATGGATTTAATAAGCTCTTCAAGGTCTCCCATTTCATCGCTTAAACGGTTTGCATACTCCCAAGGAGTACAATCTGCTGGCTCCACAAAAACTAGTTCTTTCTCATTAAATTTAATTCCATCTTCGGTCTTAAAATAAGGATTTTTAGTTTCTTTTTTAGGTTTGCTTTTTAAGTCAACTGGCTCATCATAATCAACCTTTCGTACTTGTCCTCTTTGAACTAACATTCCTAAAGGACCAGATGTGTGTACATTTTTTTTCTTGTTATTCATTAGAAATCTCCTAAGATCTTGCCGATTGTCTTGACCAAATTTCCTTGAAATTATTTATTATTTCCATATTTACATCGTCTAAATGTTGAATTGCTCTCCTATAAGCATCTCGACTTCCTCTTGGTTTAGAAGTGTCATATATCGTTCCAATTTCATTGGCTGCCTTAGCCACTTCAACAGTTTCACACATATGGTTTGTTAAAATGTATCTTCCAAACTGTTCTCTCATCATATTCTCCATTTGAAGAGCCTCATTATTTCCATTATGCTTCGATAGTAAAATTCTGAAGTAATCTAACTTTTTCCCTGGAATCTCCTTGAAAAGATTCCTTAAAGTTGCTGTGTACATGATAAAGCTTGAATAATCATTCATGTTTGGTGGTATAGGGATTAGTATCCCATTGCATGCAACAATTGCATTTAGCGTAAGCGAGCCTAAATTAGGACCACAGTCAATTAAGATTACGTCATACTGGTTTTTAATATACTCAATTGCTTTAGTTAACCTACCAAAGGGTGAACCAAGCTTTTCAGAATTATTTTCTTTCTCATTTGGTAGCAATAAATCACAATCTTGTATTGCTAAATTTGCAGGAATAATATCGAAGCCATCAAAGTGAGTTTTTAAAATTATTTTCTTAATTAGTTTAGGGTCATTGATCAAAGTGTTAGTAATGGTGTCTTCGTATTTCAGCTCTAAATCCGGTATTAGAGAAGAGCTAATTAGTGTTGCTGTTCCTTGTGCATCGAAATCTAGTAGTAACGATTTTAATCCTTCAATTGCAATTTTTTTCCCAAGATCGACGGCTGTTTCTGTTTTGCCAACGCCTCCCTTCAAGTTTGATACAGCAATCACTAATGGATCTGAGTTTTCTGGTCTTTTATAAGTGTTTCCTGATTGTTCTCTTAGAAAATTAATTGCCTTTAGAGTAAATTTTTTAATATTTCTTCCAGCGTCGTTTTTTTCAAGAATAATTCCTGGAATATCTTTATGCTTTTCTAATAGCTTTCTAAATGTTGGGGCAGAGATTCCTATAATCTGAGCAGCATCAATGGAGCCCCAAGTTCTAGGGTTTTTTCTCTTTTCTGGACTTATAACGAAATCTCTTAAGGTAAGAAGCGTATCGTTACCAGCCTCAGAAAATTTTTTCATTAATTCTTCAGGTTTGTCTGTTCCGTACAATGTAGCTGGGTATTCAATCATAATATTATTTCAAATTTTTGATCAGGTTTCATAGTTTTTGAAATTTATCCTTATTTTTATGAAAAAGCAAGATTTTTAAGAAATTTCAAGATAAAATAGAAACACATGTTTTTTTATTTATATTGTTTATAATTGTTTCTCCTTTTTAATTTGAATAGGAAACAAAAGATTAGCCTATTAAAGAGGGGCGTTTGCAGGATATCAAGGGACATCTACAGGATTCAAAGGGGACGTTTACAGGATCATAAAAGGGCGTTTGCAGGACTCAAAGGAGACGTTTGCAGGATACAGGATATAAAATACGAGGTTTTATGAGTTATTTAGAATTAAAAGGTCTTAAAAATTTAGGAAATTTAGAGAAAACATCAGAAACGCTTCATCAAAAAGAAGTATTAGAAAACGAATCCTTTACCTATCTTTCTGTTGAAAAGATCTATCCAGGGAAATACCAACCAAGAAAAGATTTCAATCAAGAAGCATTAAGTGAACTTGCAAGCTCGGTCCAGGTAAATGGAGTGGTGCAACCTATTATTATTCGAAATTTAGAAATTAACCGTTATGAAATAGTAGCAGGGGAACGCCGTTTCAGGGCAGCTAAGATGGCTGGATTAACTGAAGTTCCAGTAATTATAAGAGAATTAGATGATAGATCAGTTTTGGCATTTGGTTTAATTGAGAACTTGCAGCGAGAAGATTTAAGCCCTGTAGAGCAAGCAGAGGGTTTAAATAAATTATTAGAAGAGTTTTCCTTAAAGCACGAAGAGATAGCAGAATTAGTTGGAAAGTCGCGTTCAACAGTGACAAATATTCTAAGGCTTTTAACACTTGAATCTTCAGTAAAAGATATGCTTGATTCAGGCTTAATAGAGGTAGGTCATGCAAAAGTGTTATTGGGTTTGTCAGGAAAATCGCAAATTGAAGCAGCCGAAGTCATTGCTGAAAAGAAATTGAATGTCCGAGAAAGTGAAAAGCTAGTGCGTTTAATGCTTAATCCTGTCAAAAAGGAAAAGTTTGTTTTAGAGTCTCAGCTGGAGAGCAAGGTGAGAAATTGGGAGCAAGAGCTTTCAAATCATCTTTCTTCAAAAGTGAATTTTCATTTTGGAAGGGAAGGGCAGGGACGTTTGGTTATCCATTTTGATTCAGTTGACGGTGCAGAATGGGTAATGAAGATGCTTTCTGTTAATAAATTGAAAGAGACTTAACAGAGAATTGAAAAACAAACCAATCAAGTATATACTGTTTAGTATATATGTTGTGAGGGTTTTATGAGAACAGCTAAGTTATTTAAAAATGGTCAAAGCCAGGCCGTTCGCTTACCTAAAGAATTTCGGTTTGAAGGAGAAAAAGTCTACATTAAAAGGATGGGTAAGGGAGCTATATTGCTTCCAGTGAAAAACCCGTGGGAACCCCTATTTGAAAGCCTTAATAAGTTTTCAGAGGACTTCATGAGTGAGAGAAATCAACCAGCGCAGCAAGATAGGGAAGACTCTTTCTTATGAAATACATGTTAGACACCAATATCTGCATTTACATTATAAAGAGAAAGCCTGTCGATGTGATTGAAAAATTCAAGTCATTAAACATCGATGATGTTTGCATATCTTCTGTTACTTTAGCCGAGTTAAGCTATGGAGTTGAAAAAAGTCAATTTCAGGAAAAAAACAGATTAGCTTTAGAGGAGTTTACCTTACCACTTGAAATCATGCCTTTTGATGAAGGTGCAGCATCTCAATATGGTCATATAAGGACATTTCTTGAGAGGAGCGGTACACCCATAGGATCGTTAGACTTAATGATAGCTGCACATGCTTTGTCATTAAATTCTATTGTTGTGACTAATAACGTAAAAGAATTTACACGGATTCCTGATTTAAAGGTACAAGATTGGGTTCATAATAGGTAAATACTATTGTCAATTTCCTGAGCCAAGTATTTCTACCGGATACGTTGGTCAATGGCGCCTGCGTATTCCTAAAAGTCTTCATGCTGATTTAGCATTAAGAGCAAAAGCAGAAGGTGTGAGCCTTACTATGTTAGCTGCAACCTTATTAGCAGAAGGATTGGGGAAGAAAGGTCAGGGGAGTAGTAAGAGACACTAAGGTTGGGTGCTGCCTCGGGAAGGTTGAAAAAAAATATATTGTAGATTGTAGCTATAATTTAATTATTATGATTGAGTTTCAGTGGGATAAGGAAGAAGCAACCTTTAATAGACAAACACATGGAATTAGTTTTGTGGAAGCTAAATCTATTTTCTTTGACGAAAATGCAAGGATCATTCCAGACCCTGAGTATCCAAGAGAAGAAGAACGATTTATCTTAATAGGATTAAGTGTCACTGTACGTCAGATCGTTGTGTGTCGTTGTTTTAAGGAGGGCGAAAACATGATTCGTTTACTTTCTGCCAGAAAAGCAACTTCCTGTGAATCTGAACAATATTGGAGAGTGCCAGTGATACAAAATAACTATGATTTTTCCAAAGCTAAAAGAAATCCTTACGTAAAGCCCCTTAAAAAGACGATCACTCTTAAATTGGATGAAGAGACTGTCTCGTATTTTAAAAGTCTTTCAGAAGATAATGGAATTCCCTATCAAACTTTAATTAATTTGTTTTTGCGTGACTGTGCTCAGCGTCATAAAAAACCAAATATGGATTGGTTTTAGCTATAACCAGATGCTCAGCAAAGTGAGCTGTTATAGTTAGGTGTAGCTGCTCGCTTTACTAGCACCCATTATGAAGTTGTCCGAAAAATCTCCTTTATGGAAATTATAGTGGACGGCAAAAACTGGACCACGTAGAGTTCAAAAGATAGATATAATTTCCCCTTAAAATATAGAGGGCGAAATGAAAGCAAAAAAGAGAACTTTTACGGCGGCAGAGAAGTATAAAGTGGCCTTAGAGGCTATAAAAGGCATCATGAACATTGCTCAAATAGCCTCCACGTATGGAGTTCATCCGACCCAAATTCATAAGTGGAAAAAAGAAGCGCAGGCTTATTTAGCAGCTTCTTTTAGCAATAAATTGAATACTCAATCCAATGAGTACGAAAAAGAACGGGCTGAACTTTATCAGCAAATTGGCCAACTAACCGTTGAAAACGATTTTCTGAAAAAAAAAATTGATCGATTCCTTTGAGGATCGAAGGATTTTAATAGAGCCTAATCACAGTGAATTAAGTATTAGAAAGCAGTGTGAATTATTAGGGGTTAATCGTTCAAGCTTCTATTATGAGAGCGTTATGCCAGATGCGCAAACGCTGGAACCGATGAGAGTCGTTGATGAAGTTTATACGCAGTATCCATTTTTTGGATCACGCCAAATGACGACTTATCTCAAGGCAAGAGGCTGTGACGTTGGAAGAGAAAAGATTAGGACCATTTATAAAGAATTAGGATTGAGGTCTGTAGCTCCGGGTCCTCATACGAGCAAGCCATGTCCTGAGCACAAAATTTATCCTTATTTGTTAAGAGGGGTTAAAATTGACCGATTGGACTTTGTTTGGAGTACAGACATTACGTATATCCGCTTAAAGCACGGATTTGCTTATTTAATGGCAATTATCGACTGGTTTAGCCGTTATGTTATAGACTGGTCATTGAGCTTAACGCTGGAAGCTGATTTTTGTATTGAAACATTGGCCAGAGCACTTAAAAAAGGACGCTGTGAAATTTTTAATACGGATCAGGGCTCGCAATTTACAAGCCTAGGATTCACAGGGCTTCTGAATGATTATGGGATTGAAATCTCAATGGATGGGAAAGGACGTGCACTCGACAATATTTTCGTTGAACGCCTTTGGCGCAGCGTCAAGTATGAATGCATCTATTTGCGGGAATGGGAAAATGTAAGGGCTGTTCAACGGGGCTTAGAAGGCTATTTTCACTTCTACAACCATGAACGTCCCCACCAGGGACTGGACGGCAAAACCCCTGCGTCCATTTATCTTGGACAGTAGGTTTAGTAGTTTTAGTAGTAGTAATTTTTAGTCAGTAACAAGGGAAAAATTGTATCTAAAATTTTGGCTATTAGTGGTCTAGATTTTTCACCCGCTTTACTAATAGAAAACTTAAATGCGGCTTTAGAAGAGCGTAATTATGAGGTTAGAGAAAATCGTCATTACCTTTTGGAGAAATTGTCTCCATTACAGCAAAGCCATGGATCTTATTAAATTTGACATTATTTCATTAGAGATAAGCTTTGAACAATATAAAGGAAAAAATAAAAACCTGCTTAAACTTCATAGAAAATAGCTGTTTTTTGTTTGATAAAGGCGATAGAAAAGAAGCGCTTAGAGTGAGCACGCAATTGTATAACCTTTTAAATCCTGGTGAAAAGCATAAAGGAATTCTCTGGCTTTATAACCCTCAAATAAAATTATTATCAGCATTGCCTCCAAAAATAGATGAAAATCGACTAATTATTAGAAAAGTTAATAATTTTTCTGAAGTGGATGGAGAAATAGCAAGAAATAAACGAGAAGTAAAAAGTAAAAAAAGATTTTTGTTAATTTATATAAAGGGTGAAGAAGGACCATTTTTATATGGTTTTGATTTTCAGGGTAATGAAATTCAATGCCCATTAAGGGATTTGCATTTAAATCTAAATAAAAGAGTTCGAGGACCGGTTTCTTTGTATCGCTGGATTAAATCTGAAGACCAAATTAAACTCGATAAGCAGGATATAATAAGTCATCTTGATAGACTTTTAGGGTATCAAACATTTCATCGTAATAGTACTGAAAGTTTATCCCTCATGCAAAATTTTTCTTTTAATCTAGACTACCCTTTTAAATACAAACCCATGCCTTGTGAAAAAAGAGTTTTGAGTATGAAAGAGTGGTTAGAAGAGATTGTTTTTTTTGACTTAAAAAGAGAGGACTTTATAAAAGAGGCGCGCCATAATCAGGCTGCTCATATCCTTACAGATGACTCTAAAAAAAAGCGTGGTAAAATTTTTAAGCAATATCAAGAAAGTGAAGTTGGAGAAACTTTTGCGATTAGTTCAACCGGAGAAGAGATGACAACAGCAGGGTTAAATTTTTGGATATTGAGGCACCTTGGGTATGAAATTCTACATTCACTATCGCTTGTTGAGGATATGGCTTAGAACCCCAGATATGTCTAAAGACTTGGTTTATAAAACGTTTGTTTAAATGAACTAATACAACCTATTTTCAACCTCTTGTGTAGTTTTTCTACATGAATCTTTGTAGAACTCTTTTCTTGTTGAAATATTGCTTTTTCTGCAACATAATAATTTTATGTTGTGGGATGTCAAATTTCAAAAAATGCAGCTAAACAGGCAAGAAAGCTAAATATTCGTGTTATTGCTGTTTTGCAAGTCCTCGTAGAATCTCTCAAAACTCATGGTGGTTGCCCTGGTAAAAATTGGCCTAACTATGGAAAGCTAAAAGGGAGTGGTTCCGTTGATAAGAGGCATTGCCACTTGATAAAGGGTAATCCAACTGGCTCTGTTGCAAAAAAAATTTAAACCACAATATCTAGCACCAATTCTTTCTCAAAAAACACCATATCTTGTGTTCATTTTATTTTTTGCAACGGAGCCGCTTAGAGACCTATAAGAGGTCTATTAATGGGGTTTATGTTACTCTTTTAGTTGGTTTTATATCTGACTTTTGGTAATACCTATTGATATATTTTTGGGATGACATAGCGAATCTTTTTACGGGCTATCATTTAAGAGTAAGGGGTTTATAAATGGGGCTTATAAACCCCTTTTTTGATTGGTTTTATATCTGTATCATGATGATGGATCGGGTCTAATCACATATTTTCCTTATCTGTTAGGATGGTATCCTCTTTAGATGCTCAAGATTCCTATATCAGGATGATCTGGTTAATCTGTTTGCTGGCTATTGCTAATAAAAAGGGGTATATGAAAGGGGTTTATAGACCTCTTTTTGCTTTTAACTTAGCAAAACTGGTTGGTTTGAGATAATGGCACCGTCAATTTAACTGGTTATGTTAGACTGCTAGTAATTGATATTGGAGTACCCCCTAATGCTGTTACTAAAGAAACCTAAGAGGTACCGTTATCCGATGGAATTTATGGGCTATGTTGTATGGAGGGCTCCGGAACTTAGGTTATGGCGCAAAAAGCTACAATTGATTCTCGGTGCGCATCAAGCTATAATCAAGTATGATTAAATCATTTGAACACAAAGGGCTTAAGTTCTTCTTTGAAGAAGGTGATTGTTCAGGTATTCAAGCTAAGCATCAAAACAAAATAAGAATGCAGTTAGCCGCACTTAATACTGCGAGATTTATTTACGATATAGATTTGCCTGGTTACAACTTGCATGCATTAAAAGGTAAACGTAAAAACTGCTGGTCTATAAAAGTTAGCGGAAACTGGCGTATCACTTTTGAGTTTGAGGAAGGCAATGCCTATGTTGTGAATTATGAGGATTACCACTGATGAATATGTACAATCCGCCTCATCCGGGTGAATTTATAAAAGAGACCTATATTGATCCTTTAAATATTAGTTTAAGAGCCGCTGCATTTAAACTGGATGTTGCACCCTCCACTTTTTCAAGATTAATAAAAGGGGAGGCTGATATATCGCCTGAAATGGCACTTAGATTAAGCAAGGCATTTGGGCGAAGCCCGGAAAGCTGGATGCAGATGCAGGCGGATCATGAGCTTTGGGAGGCTAGAAAACATGTGAACTTGAATAGGGTAGAGGTTATATATTCCGCACATGTTCAGTGAGTCATCTAGCTGTCAATTTGATGTATACCTCAGTATTACGTTTTAGCTGAAAATCTAGATTCGCATAAACAAAGGGTTTTGAGTGTAAATCTGAAGTCTTAATTTTATCAATTTGACGTTTATGTTCAAACCTCATAAAGTTCAACTTTACATTTAGATACAAAATCGCATGAGCGGGAAAAAAATTGGCTATGTGCGTGTGAGTTCGTTCGATCAAAATCCCGACCGTCAGCTTGAAGGAATTGAGGTTGATAAGATTTTTATCGATAAAGTTTCAGGAAAAGATGCAAGTCGCCCTATATTGAAGAAGTTGCTCGATTATGCCAGAGAAGGAGATACTATTATTGTACACAGCATGGATAGGCTAGCTCGTAATCTAGATGATCTTCGCAAACTTGTTAAACAGTTTGTCCAAAATGATATCCGTGTTGAATTTGTGAAAGAAGGCGTGTGATTGATTCAAAATTGCAATTCCCATCAGACATCGTAGACCTTTGAAGTCAATAACATTCAAATCACCCGTATTTTACCACGGTTTTTTTCGATTTTAATTCTGCTACTTTTAAAAACGATTAAATGTGAGTAAGCTCTCTAGATCACCCTGCGGATCTACTCACCTTACCCAATTGATGAGTGCGCGCCGCGTAGATTCAGTGAATTGCTCAGAGAAGGCAAGTTTTTGACAGGAAGGTTCGTCAGCCCAGGTAGGTCTAACTAATGAGGAAGTTTATGAAAAATTATTATGAAGTTTTGGGAGTTTCAAAGCAAGCAACTGGTTCCGAAATAAAAAAAGCATTCAAAGCATTAATGTTAGAAAAACTCTCTCAGCCAGATATGGATGTGTTCAATAAAGAGATGGCTGTTTTTAGGGAAATTTACGAAATGCTTGTTGATGAGCATGCAAAAGATGACTTAAATGAAGAGATAAATATTTTTGAGTCTGACTTCGACGACTTAAACCCTGCCCCAGTATTGAGGCTTTCAGAAACAGAAGTGCCTTTGTCTGAAGAATTCAAAAAGGAACATCAACAGCTCCAAGAAAAAGTTGAAGACACAAGCACCCTTCAAACGGCAATTTATGGACCTTTCTGCCTTAAACCCAAAAATTCTTTTTATTTCAGCGAGTGGGATAAAGATAACGTAACCAACTATGACAATCTTTTTTTATACATCAAGGCAAAGTCAGAGGAGTTTCATGATGATAGGGTTGAATATAAGCTTCCTAATCTTTTAACGCCTAATGCTGCTCTGATGGTCTTAACGCGCTTTTTGAATGGTGATTATTATGGTCACAATCTAAAAAAACTTCAAGAGCACACTGGTTTTACTATCGATAGGTTAACACTTTCCAATAAAGCTAATCCTGCTATTTCATTTTACCAAGCATTGCTTAATCTATTTGGTATGGTAGAAGTAGCTCCTATTGATAATCAGTTGCTATTAGTTTTAACTGAAATTTCCACTTATGCCCAAACAGTAGAACAAGAAGACCGTATGATGTTTCACGAGCTTTTCCGCAGTGAAGCTTACCGGCTATTATTCCAACACGCTTCGTTCCTTTCATGGCAGGCTGAACCCAGTGATTTACAGGAAAAATTAAAATTACTCAACGGGAAAGAAAAAACCAGAGTTATTTTGCGTTACTTTCTTTTTCTAAAAGATTTGGCTCTTTCTCAGAATAATAGTGAGCTTGTTAAAACGTTTGACCATCAAATCAATTTGCACCGTATTTTATATCGATTTGAAGATTTTTTTGATAGACATGAAGAGAGCACCTCTTCTGCCAGCTCTTACAGAATATTGGCCTACAAAGCTATTGATTGGGTAAACGAAATAGCTCCAATAGCAAACTTAATGGCTCTCAATACTATTTTACGAGCAGGGCTGTACTTTCAGCATGCTTCTTTGCTTGAGGATGAACCATCTTTGAGTATGGCAGATGAGGCGATTGCTACTAAGCTTTACATCAAAGCATATGAGCTGTCCAAAAATCAAAGTCGGTATGCACAAATTTATGTACAAAGCCATGCATTAGCAAATTGCTCTGTGTTTTTTTCCCATTCAGAGTTGGTGGAGTTTCGTTCTGCGCTGTCATCGGAAATCATAAAAACTTTTTCAGCGCAGCAAACACATCTTTATTCGTTGCAAACTGAAACCTTATCACTTATAGATCGTTATCCTTTTCATCAAGCTTTGCAAAGCAATGCGGAATGCGTGGACCCTAATAATAAAACTCAGAAACAAATAGGCGAATTTCTGAAATCGAAAGTAGAACTTATTAAGTATAATGACCTCAATTCCTTCCTGATAGACCAAAGTGATCCTAAAATTACGCTACTGAAGGAAGCCTACCTAGCATGTTTAGAAGGTTGGTATGCTAACTCTGAATTTCCTGAAGTGAAACAAGAAATTCGATTAGCCTTGATGACAGGACTCCTAGATCAAGCTGGCTGGACATTGCTGGACTTGCAGAAAAACATGGATATTCCATGGTCCTTGATGAACCAAACTCCTGAGGGTTGGATGCAACCTACCACCTCTTCCTTTGTGTCATCTCAAAATTCTGAGTACTTTTTTAACTCGTTTGATGGGTTTCAAATAGATTATAATACAGGCGAAATTACTGTGTTGGCCAGCCCATACCAACCTGATGACCCTACGTCTCAACCTTTGTTAACGCAGTGTGACTTGAATGAAATTATTGCCAATGATTTAATTTTTGCTCAATTTAGTCTCGAAGGAGTCAATCTGGATTTAGAACTAGATGATCCTTTCTGCCGAATGGTATTTGCCCCTCCATCGTTAGCGAGCACAGGTCTTTTAGCTACGTTCTTTTTAACTGACTATTTGTTAAAAATGTTTATAGTAGGTTGTCAAGTTCAGGGTAGGCCGCCTTACAATCTTGATAATATCGATAGCATCGTTAGTCAGTTACCTAAACCTTTGAAAAAAGCTATCGATAAGTTTTACCAAAGCCCAAACCAAGAACCATCAATTATCAATCGTAGTTGGATAGAGGCGGAACAAGTGAACTTTGGGACTTCGATTGAAGAGCAAGAAGAAGTAATGCGTTATGCTTTAGGTGATACCAAAATTAGTATCAAAACACGTAAACTGGAGCTCCAAAATGATCGTTTAGTTGAAATTTCCGGCACCGAAGGTTGGCCTGTATATATTTTGGATAATGAAGCGCCTCTACAGGCGGTACCTATAACTATTCCTAGCCCTGCCCTAGTATTAGTATCTCATCAAGATAGCACGGCTGTATCCGCACAATTTTTAGAAAACGGGAAATGTTCTAAACGAGTTGAATTGGAGTTTAATGCTAACTTGGATTCCCTGTTTTTATTACCAAGGGATGAGCAAGGGCTTGTTTTAGGAGCTTCTGAACATCTTGAAACAATTTACCCTGTCACTAATAAGGCGGCCAAAGCTATCGGAAAATCACATCGATTTTCTCCGGTGTTTGTACTTACTTATAAGTTAACCAAACATTACGCTCTTTTAGAAGAAACATTTCCAAGCTTTGCACGAATGGCTGCTTTACTGAAAACAATGGCGTTGGTAAATCTGATGAAAGAAGTCTATTCTACGGTTAAAAATCGATTTGAGATTGATAAACTTCAAGAAGATATCCAAGAATTTAAAAATGGCATTGGGGCATTTCCTGTAGATCTCTTTTCACCTGAAGTCAATGAAATTATTCAACAACACGTTCAGATAAAACAAGCTGATTTTTTGAAAGATGTAGCTGTTCAACTTGGTCAACCAGGGCAACCGGTTAACATTAATAATTTAAGCCCCCAAAACCAAATGATTATTAACAATCAAATGGCTAATATTGCAAACCAAATTGAAAGTCTGCGGCAAGAATGTGCTCAAATTCGCAGTGCCAATAAAAGAAATGATGTCCGAAACGAGTTTATCCGAGTGTTTGGGGAAAGCGATGTTGACCAATTGGTAACCCCATTCTTAGAAGGCAATATGGAACCAGTGTTTGAGAAGATGGAACAACATTGGCAGAAACAAGCTGTAAATGAACCAGGCAGTGCTTTAGATTCCCATAAAAAGCATTTAAAAGGTCAAACTTCAAAAGCTGAGAGGCTCATCGAATCATTTGAAAAACTTGGGTTTGGTCGCGCTGTGGAGATACCCGATTTATCTAACACATTAATGTGGGTGCCAGCATGTTTAAACCAAAACAAACGTCACCGGGACCGAGCCTATGGTGGGTGTGATTTCACTAGGTATAAACTTAATTATTTTCCATTATATCCTTCTACTGAACTAGCTGGTGAAAGGTTAGAGCATGATTACTTTCAAGACCAGCTTCAACGATTTAACGTTAATTTATCTAGTGGTCTTTATCAGACTGACTATTTCGATCAAGCTCGCAATGATGAGTTTTTTGAACGTACTGAAGAACTTAAGCGACGCTTTGATGAGCACGAAGTCCAACAATGGGAGCAACTGTTTCACTTAGGTGGTTTTGGTTTCAGAGGATTTGATGCTTTTAATGCTTTTCACTATGGCGACATGTTTGGAGGCTCAAGTAACGTCATGCAAATAATGAAAGCTTATCAAGGGCACATATGTCCTGAAGATGCTTCGGACTCTATTTACGGAGATGAGACGTCTAGCTCTTGCGATTCTGGAGATTCAGTTTGGTTGAATGAATTTGGAAAAACGCTACTTCAAATAGGAACAACAAAAAGTGATTTATTCAATACCTCAAGTGAAAACATTCATCCTGAAACTACAGAGATAATCAACCAGGCTATAACAGATAATTTTTCTTTCTTTAAAGAACTTAATCAACCTCAATATCATGAAGAAAAAGTCGATATAAATATTCGACTGGATTCTCTATTAGACAGTTACCTGGGTGGTACAAAAACAGAAAGTGTAGAACATACACTTGAAAGTATTCATTTTGATCCTATTCTGGCAGAAGATGAGTTTAACAAAGCGTTTTTTTCTGCTTTTTCTGCTAGGGGTGAACAGGGAGTGGATAATTTTGTTTCAGAGGAACCAGGAAAAAAAATTAGTACTCAAGGAGTTAGTTCGCTTTTGCAAACTATAAAAGCTGGAGGAGAAGCAGGTGCGGCTGCCGTTATGAATATTCTAGGACCTGAATTTCATGGTGGAGTATTCAATATGTTGTCTGACCCAAACACAAGAGCAAATGGATTAACTCGGGCTTACTTACACGGAAATTCACTCCTTTTCACCTTTTCAATGAATCTTCCTTTGGTTGCTTTAGAGGGGAGTGATAGCCTAATTAAAGATGCTACATTTGCTACAGCAGGTGATGTTGTTTTTAATATGGTTTTGAGCCGTACCCTTGGTTATGCTGCTGGTCCTGTAGGTTGGGCAATAATGGGAGTGCAAATAGCAGACACCCTCTTCTATGACCCGAAGCTTGAGGAGCAATTAGAAAACATTGCAGAAGATTTCAGAAGAGAAGTTATCCAGGGTGACGGCTCTTTATTTGAGAAGTATGGAATGCATGCAATTGCTAGTGATCATATGAGAATTGCAAATGAACTCAAGATTTTTCACCAATTAGCAGAGGGAACACGTTGGTTGGGTGAGTTAATAGGAGATAATTTGAAATGGGTATGGGACAAGTCCCAAAATTATGAGGTTGAACAAGAACGAAAAGATACAGACAATAAGATAAAGCTTTAAAGGAGTGTTCATTTAACTATGCCAACCTAAAAAATTTATAACTCAATTTCCAATCTACCTTGGAGGACTCAGTTTTTTTGTGGCAATGATTAGATGTGTAACGGACTTGATATTTTAGATACAGTGCTAAGGTAGAATTTTTATTCCAAAAATATAGATGGGTAGAGTTTTAGGTACTCTACATATTGGAACTAGTTTTGGAGCGTTATTTTGGTGTGTTTAGTTTAAAATAGCAAGGGATTTATAAGGTGTTCCCAAAACACCTGTTTTGGGAACACCGGTTAATGGGAAACTGAGATATTAAAAATGAGATGGCAAAATGATACAGATTTTAGGGTGATTTTGAGAGCTCCGTTGCAAAAACTTCACCACATGCTGAAAAAAGGACAGCATGTGGCTTGTGGGCATAATGCAGCTTGGAAACAATTTTATGCACTCGCTGAGTAACTGCGCCCTGAGAAAAACAAATTGAGCTCAATAAAATATTTTCGACAGAACTTATTCTAATTGGCTTTTTTCAAACTCAGGAATAAATAATTTAGAATTCATCGACAACACAATACAACTCAAGTAAATTGTCCGTAAAGGCTTCTTTCTTGATCATCATTTCTCCTTTTTATTGTCAAAAAAGTAAATGAAATCAAAATTCAGTCTTTCTTTCAATTGCTTACAGGCAAAAATTCGTCGAACTCACGTATGTACAATGAAATTAAAAAAGAGGTTCTGATGGAAGAACAAATCCTTACTATGTCTGATTCTAACAATAGGCTAAAAGAGTGTATTAAAACATATATTAATCGGGCCTTATCTCTTTGGGAAAGAGATTATAAAAAAGAATATCCTAGCCTTAAAGATTCTTTTCAAGATTGGTCAAACTGGGCAGGCAGCAGCCGCGTTTTTCTTGGTGGTGATAAAGAAGGTATGGATGAGCTCTCGAATGAGATGGATGATCTGATAGCAGAATCTAAGATCATGGAAGACCTTGAGTATCTCTTTAAGCATGAGAATGGATTCACTCGGGATAGTTTTGAGGAGGTTGAGAAGATAAAAGCGGGGATTAAAAACGAATTTCTATCTGATGTATTTAATTTGGGCGACTGGGCTGATTCAGAAGCAGAAGTTCAAGATCTAGAACTATTCCTTTGTCAAGCATTTTTCTATAAAGCAATCAATACTTTTGGCCCAATTTATGCGGAAGGAAAAATTTTTTCTGAAGAAATATTTAGCAGTAAATGTTCTCTCTTACAGCGGCTGATGCTTTCTTCAAGTTTTAAGGATTTTGCGAAGCAAACGGTTAATTTTTATATAAGGGAAATAGAGGGAAAAGCTTCATCAGACGAGAAAAAAGAGACATTTGAACTAGCAAAAATATCTATTGAAAAAGAAGTCATTTTTCTTAAGGGTTACCAAGAAACAATTTTTAATTTAATGGATCCTGATGATACCAAGAATAAGCAGGATAAACTCAAGGATATAGAAGGTGTCATTGATAGGTCTGTTCTTTTCAAATCGAAAGCAGGAAAAAATCGAAGTGAAAGCGTACCAATACGTCGTGGCACGCCCCCTGCGCCAATGAATTTTGTTAATAATCATATAGTTAAGAAAAAAAGGGATTCTTATCTACCTGATTTTTTTTATTCCTCAGAGGGTGAGCCGCAACAGCTCAAAGAGATCAGAAGGAAGGGAAACAGGAGAGGAGGCGACAAGCCAGGAGAGGAAAATCCTCCTTTTTTTATAGAGGTAGTAAATGAGGATAATAAGGATGGGGTTAAACAAGCGGCGGAAGAAATAAATACTAACGAAGCGCGTTTAACCAATAATACGAATACACTGTATTGATTTTGATAGCGATAAGTTCGGGTAAAATACAAGGCGTTGAAATGCCCTCCTCAACACAGTCTTTTAAGGAAGTGTAATATTTTTGGTTGTTTCTAGGTATTTTTGAGTTTATATGGAAGCCACCAGATTCCATACATCTCTGATAGATGCTCGCTGATTGCCTCATAGTTCATACCCAGCGCATAAAGTGCAAGGATCTTCTTTGAAATGCTCCCAAATATTTGGTTTAACATATCGATTAAATATTTGGGAGCATTTCGCTTGTCAAGGCCTTTAATTTTCAGACAAAATTTAGAGTTAAATAGTCGCCCGGTGAATTCTGTATCCGTTGAGACTATTGGTTTTGAATGGTGAAAGGAGTTAAAATTTTTGCAAGGAATATCCGATAAACCAGTCAAAAGCTTGCAAAAAGAAGATGAAACCAACGCAAATATCGAGCGAACAAACAGAACTATTTCAGAACCGATTATCCAATCTGCTTAATCCTAAACATCCCTTACTGCAACTGAAGCAGAAGTTGTGAAGACAAAAGATTTAGAGCGAGTGATAGCAGATACGACGGTGATGGAAAAGGATATTGCCTATCCCAGCGATAGTGCGCTATTAAACAAGATTCGAGAAAGGTTGGTGGATTTAGCAAAGAAGCAAGGGTTAAGCTTGCGCCAAAGCTATACCCGAGTGGGAGCTCAGCTGGTACGGAAAATATGGCTCTGTTGCAAAAAATTGCTTATTGCTGCCTGAAGGTTCTTTTTTTAAGACTCACCATTTTTGACTAAATTCTTCGATGACGTGAGCATCGGTGAAATTGAGATAGATAGCGGTTGTAGTCAGACGATCATGTCCAAGGGCCTTTTGAACAGAGGCAAGCGAAATTCCTTTTTGTAAAGCCAGTGTTGCGAACGTATGCCTTAATATATGAGGTGTGATGCTCTGGGTAAGTTGAGCACGATTGGCAACAGATTTAACCGTTTTCTGAACCTGACGCTCACCAACAGGCCATTTTTCATGAATGGCAAAATAATGCTCAAGCAGTGTTTGCACCCGCCTGGACATTGGAACTACCCGTTTCTTTGACTTTTTCCCATATAGACCGCCTTTACCATTGATTCGAATTGACTTTTGTTGCCAGAGGATACTTTGCGGTGTGAGGCTGCAAAGTTCTGAAACACGCAGGCCTGTATCCAGTAGTGTCCAGATAATGAGCTTTTCCTGTGTGTTTTGACAAGCTTGTGCCAGTCGATCCGCTTCTTCTACTCGAAGGGGTTCTCTGACAAATTGATACGCCATGAAATGCTCCTTATGGGTTTTGATTCGGTTTAGGTTAAAATAGACGAAACTGATTCGCAATAGATGCTTTTAGCCAGATTATCCTGATTTGAGAATTTGAATAGATTTTTCAAGGGCTTTAAGAGGAAATGAAAAAATGAGCGGGCTACAGTATTTTGGATGTGATTCGTCTTATTAGACGGAAGACGAACTTATGATTGTCATGAGGAACTTAACGTAATGGGCTCCGTTGCAAAAAATAAAATGAACACAAGATATGGTGTTTTTTGAGAAAGAATTGGTGCTAGATATTGTGGTTTAAATTTTTTTTGCAACAGAGCCCTAAATATCTCCTGGCTTCTTCAGAAACTCCTTCTTTTATAAGCTTTCGATGCAGATAATGGATTAAATCATTATTATTTCTCAACATAAGCTATACCTGAAAAAATAACCAATAAAAAATTTCCTTTTTGCCTTCCCATTAAATATTAGGCTAAGAATTGACGATTTTCAGAAAAACATAGTTTCCCTCTCATCAAATGACCATTTTTTGAGAAGCTCTGTTGTAAAAACCTAAATCCACAAACTCAAAAACTTAAGGACAAAACTGGGACGTTGGTTCTGATAGACCTATGGCTCCGGAAGTTGGGGTTCTAAACCGGCTGCGACACGAAGTTTGGTTTTCCGGAACATCCAGCCCAAACCGGCCACGAGGAGTTCAATTTCCCTTGAAAACTCTAGCGTATACGCCGTCGCTTAAGCCATTGGTAAAGGATCGATGTAGAGCACCCAATCAGCTTTGAAATGCCCTCGCAGATTCAATAACTCATAAATCAATAAAAGTTGAAGGGGCAACGTGGAAGCGGTTGGAAAGCAATTTTATTTGCCTTAAATTTAGTGATCTTTTCTCATTCAAAATTTCTGATATCACACCTTGGCTACCTATTTCAGAAAGATCAGTCTGGTGTAATCCATTAGATTTCATTAGAAACTTAAGCGCATCCACTCCCCTACCCTCTAGTTTTTCTTCTTCATCTTGAGCCTCGTATTGAGCAATCAAACTGCTTAAGACATCTACTAAGCTCATTAAATAGTGAGTTTCATCTTCTCCAACAATATCCAACAGCTCATCAAGACTATCTCTTAGATTTTCATAGTCCTTTTCTGATTCTGGGTAAGCCAGCAGAGGAGCAATATATTTCCAGTGCCTGGTTGCCTCTATTAATGCTCGGTTCATTTCTAATACCTCTATTTTTTCCAAAGCCCTTTATCATATTCCTTATGCGTTAAAACATGCCTGACATAAAGTTTCTGTCTATTAAAGTGAATGCTGGCAATAAGCCTAAGTGTAAGGGCCCGCTTTCATAATCACCAAAACCCGCATTTATCTGTAAAAATGGGCCCACATTAATGATTTTATGTGCGACGCTTAGCCACCAGAAAAACGTTCGTTTTCCTTGTGATTAGGAAATGATGAAAAATTCCTATAAGTTAAAACAAAATTACCCATTGAGAAAATCTAAACAAACTGGCACTGTTTGATCAAAGTTTTCTTGTGGAGTGTTTTTATGGATAGGTTTAATTGGAATAAACAATAGCCCTGTATTTTTGTATTGGGTTTAAAGGCACAAAACTTGCCGTAAACCGTATTCTAATGCGTGAAGATCGTTGGCTGATAATTGACCAGCAGACTTAACTAACCTGCTTTTATCAACTGTTCTTATTTGATCGCAAATGGCGGTTACTTTTTTATCCAGACAGAAAACAGGGATAGCAAGAGGTGGTCTTGCTTTTGCAGAGGTTGAAAGAGGAACGACGACCACTGTGTGCCTTGCCTGGTTTATGGGAGTTGCGCCAATTAACACGCAGGGGCGCGATTTATTTATTTCTGATCCAACGGTGGGGTTTAGATCAACCCAATAGATATCACCACGTTTCATCATTTAATCCATCTTTGATTGTGGTATTCCAGTCACTCATCTCTTTGTTTAATTCTGAATCTTTATCCAGGGCGAGTGCGCACTCATAAAGAGTTTTTTCGCGCCTTTTAATTTCAATTTCAATCAAATGAGAGATGACCTTGCTTCTTTGACGGGCAGGTATAATTGTTCTGAATCTATTGGCTAGATCATTGGGTATTGAGACAAGCATTTTTTCCATTCTTTTTACCTATTTAGATATCTTATATATTATATATTATATTAAGTTTTCGTTCAACTAATGTGGTTCCAAAAATCGATAGCGTCATTTAATGTGGGCCGAGATTTATCGATAGAATCTATTAATGTGGGCCCATTTTTACAGATAAATGCGGGTTTTGATGATTATGAAAGCGAGCCCTTACAATTAGCCATTGTTGAAATACTTCTTGTATTCTGGGTAGGTGCAGGAAATACGAATGAACTTCCCCGCTGCTCCCGACCTGCGCCTTCCACAAACTTATCGGTTTGAATGAAAACATAAATACCTGATGCCAGTGAGTCTTGCTTCCTGAGCTTAATACAAGCCTGAGCAGTGTAATGACTTACTGATTCTTCAAGTACTCTCAGGGAGTCAATGGGAGTTCCAAATGAACGGGAGGATATGATTTGTTTTCGAGGCTCAACAGTCTCCAGAGACAAACAAGGTATCCCTTTTAGCTCATTTACTCACCTAACGCGCTCCCCATTGACTAATGCTGTAAATTAATTAAATTTTGTTCATTGTTTTTAAAAGGAAAAGGACGATGAACAAACAACTATTAGATATTTATAGCGATTATCTGATTAGCCAAAATCATCATGCGACGGCTACGGGCTTGTCAGCGATGCTGGATGGAGAGATCAGTCACGATCAAGTCAGTCGGCTTTTGCGGGCAGAAGATTATGGTGGTAAGGAGCTTTGGAGTTACATCAAGACTGAGGTGCGCCGCCATCAGGAAGCTAGAGGAGGTGTTCTGTTGCTGGATGATACCATCTCAGAGAAAAGCTATACGGATGAAAATGAGGTCAATTGTTGGCATTTCTCGCATGCCAAACATCGACATGTAAAAGGGATCAATCTTCTTTCATGTCTTGTTCGTTATGGGGACGTAGCGCTTCCTGTGGGGTATGACATTGTGAAAAAAGATATCCTTTATTCTGATATTGAAACTCGTAGGCGAAAGAGAAAATCCAGTATCAGCAAAAATGTCATGTTTCGCTCTCTCGTTCAGCAAGCTATTGATAATCAGGTGCTCTTTGATTACGTGCTGGCTGATAACTGGTTTGGCTCAAAAGCAAATATGGTTTTCATTCATGAAGCTCTGAACAAAAATTTTATTTTTGGTATCAAGTCAAATCGGTGCGTAGCATTGACAGGACAAGATGCTAAAAGCGGTCAATTTCAACAGATTAATTCACTGGACTGGAACGACGGTGACTGTCTCACTGTCTATCTTAGGGATGTGTTTTTCCCTGTTAAGCTTCTCAAAAAAGTCTTCACAAACGAGGACGGATCCATTGGGACGCTTTATCTGGTCACAAATGATTTGTCAATTGATGCTGACCGCATCTACGAAGTCTACCAAAAACGGTGGCGAATTGAAGAGTTTCATAAATCTATTAAACAAAATGCCAGCTTGTCAAAGTCTCCTACCAAAACCACTCGCACCCAATGTAATCATCTGTTTGCCTCAATGATCGCTTTTTGCAAGCTCGAGCTTTTGAAAGTAAAAACTTCTCTGAATCATTTTGCCATTAAACAAAAATTGCTCCTCAAGGCTAATCAAATGATGTTTAACGAGCTGCAGCTCTTGAAAGCCTCTGCGTAAGGTGAGCTATGAACTATCGGAGTTAATGATGACAAAAAAAGAATTCGTCGACGGGGTTGCAAGCCTTGCAGGTTTGAGCAAAAAGGACAGTGAAGCAGCCGTTAATGCTGTGATCGATCATTTGCAGGCACTGCTCGCTAAAGGTGAATCTATTGTATTCCCAGGCACAGGGTTAGGAAACAAAGTCCTTAGAAATTAGGAACTGGAGAGGTGGTTAGTTTTGAACTCAACAAAATTCTCAGTTTTCCTGCTTCTTCACTCAAAATAGTTTGCAAGTCCGAAAAACCTTCTTGTTTGGAATACTGTTCCAAGTCATTTGAAAGTTCCGTATAAAGCGTGTTTAAAAATTCCACGGGATCAAACTCTGGTTTTTCAAGCGCATCAATTAAACGTTGTGCCCTGTTTTCCTTATCTAAAACTTTTTGAGTTTTAAGGATATTTGGCAAAAAACGATATCCTATTGCATAAGAGTAATGAGTAGTGTTTTTGTAGGCATTTAAACGGTCAATAAGTTCTTGTCTAAATTTGTTCATTCCTTCGGGGTCGGCCGTTGTCTTCCTCTCTTGCTGCTCTATTTTCTGTGAATTACATACGTTCGTGCCCTTGTCGCTGATTGACGATATTTCATTCGAAGACCTTATGCCACTCTCAATGATACCTTCATAATTTCTATGCTCATCTGAAATAGCTGTGTGGCTTTTATATGACAAATAGACATTCTTGGCCTCTCCATACTGTTCAACAATCATTGATTCTCTAGCCTGCATTTGTTGCTCATATGCAATAATCCAGTTTTCGCGAAACATATTTAAATTTTCATAAAAATATTGGTTCTGCTGGATTTCTTCCTCTGTTAGCTGGTCTGAATAATCTCTAATAGAGCGCAAAAGAGCACCCAAAACCGTTTGAAAAGTATAGGAAGACCTACCTTCTTTAGATGGAAGGGTGATGGTTTCTTCATCTGTAAAGAGCAAATCATAAATGGCTTGATTATAGCGTGAGGATTGTGAATACCTTAAAACTTGAGGTGATGGTAAGAAATACCTTAACTTATTACCTTTTTCATCAAAGTAAGAAAATGTGAGCGTATTTTCATAGAGCTGTTGAGCATTGTTCTTCAAAAGCTCTTTCATATAGCTCATACCCAGAGTTCCACAAGCCATTTGATCTGCTTGAGGACTGACAGCTTTTTCTAGATTTTTTGGGATACTTGCATATCCTATATCATCTAAGATAAGACGATCTTCAGTATACCAGCTAACAGGCTTAATAATGTCTTTTGAGGTAATGATAAATGCTTCAAAATGTTGTCGGCCATGTTGAGCACCATTTGTATAGATATATCCAACTACTTCATCATCAATTAAGGTTTGCTGTATAAGCAACATTTCATCTTTTGCTTCTTGCTTCGTTAAAGAAATATCGTTTAGCTGATCTTCTAAGCTTTGTATATATTCCTGAGACTTGTTTAGGATGAGCTGCTTAATATCCGCATCAAGTCCTTCTAAATTTTGCTCTAGTTCTTGAAATTCTTTTTTAGAGAAGGCAACCCTATCAAAATAGGACTTTGGTATAAGCTTGGCCGGAAGGCAATTTTGAATTTTATCGAAAAACTTTTGGAAGTCAGACCCATAATTATTAGAAATAAGAAAGCTACTACCAGAATAACCTTTTGCGTAAAATTCTTTTACATAAGCTGCTAATGGATAAACATTAGATTGATCCACATAGCTATTTAATTTTGAACGCGCAAACTCAGCTTGGCTTTGTTCAATTTTTTCGAATCCAAACTCTGTTTCACCATTAACATAAATATTTATTGAATATTTTCTATAGTAGAAATCACGCAATTCACGTACATCATCAGCTGTTATCTGCTTACTATATACCGCATGCTTTTCTTTTTTAAAGCTCTCTTTGCTAGAGAGAATAAACTTTTGCTCTTCCATCCTTTTTACCTTTAATATTTCTTAGGTAAAGATGTTAACCTCGGTACATTAAGGAAAAATTAAGGCACCGTCAAGTTAACATTTTGATCTCTGCACTGGACAAAACCCGAAAATGTTTTATCAAACAATGATTTGATTTGAAATTTAGAAGAGGATGGAGGTCATTACTGCAGGTAAAGGTAGAAAACTCGTCAAACAAGCGATAAAACATAGAAAACAACCCTGACAAGGAGTTATCTATGAAAGCTGTTGACGAGTTAGTAAGAAGTTTATCGATGGTTTTAGGCTGGGACAAGAGGCGTCTTGAATGTTTGGTTCAAAGCTTGTTTTCATTATTTGCCGTACGAAGCGTCAATCGTCAGGAACTGTCGGTAGGTTTTGGAGGGTTTGCGAAAGTAGAGTCGAACTATAAGCGACTCTATCGATTTTTTGCCTACTTTAAGATTGACATGAGTCAGATTGCCTTATGGATATTTAAGCTGTTTTTTCCGAAGGATACAAAGATTTATTTAACGATGGACAGGACGAATTGGGAGTTTGGGAAAGAGCCTGTCAATGTATTAATGTTGGGGATTGCATATGAGGGGATGTCCATACCTCTATTATGGGATTTGCTCCCTAAGAGAGGTACCTGCAATACAAAGGAAAGAAAAGCATTAGTTAAGCGATTCATCGATCAATTTGGTAAAGAGTGTATAGAAGGGTTGCTCTGTGACAGAGAATTTATAGGGGAAAGCTGGTTTGAATGGTTAATCAGGCAGGAAATTCCTTTTTATATTCGAATTAAGAACAATACGTTAATTCGTGCTGGGAAAAAGAAATTATGGGAAGCAAAGAAAATTTTCCGTTTTGTCAGCCCAGGAAACGCTCAGGTTTTTGGAATGTCGGTAGAGATAGGAAGAAACAAGGTTTACCTGGCGGGATCCCGTTCAAAAAGAGGGGAATTGATGGTCGTTGCAACTAACATAAAATTAAGAGTCAAGCAGGCTATCAGTATCTATCTTCGCAGATGGGAGGTGGAGTGTTTGTTTCAAGGGCTAAAATCCAGAGGTTTTAGATTTGAGGATACCCACATGACAAAGCCAGAACGCATTGAAAAGCTATTAGTTCTGCTAGCCCTAGGTTTTACATGGGCTCATAGGATAGGAGAATTTAAAGCTCAAACCAGGCCTATTGCCTTAAAAAGGCATAAAGATGGACAACTGAGACCTCAAAACAGTTATTTCAGGTATGGGTTTGATTTTATTCGACACACCATCCTAAACCAGGAGAAAAGTTCAGATGAAAACCTTTGGGTGACACTTTTTAACTTGTTGATTTATAAAAAAGAAACCCCTTTGGAGGAAAGTCATGTTTGAGTTTTGTCCAGTGCAGAGCATTTTGATGACAAAAAGAGCCCCTTTCCCCAAAATTTAGGCGCAAAAAGCCTGACTAGCTGCGAAATTCCAAATTTCTTTGGCTTCCTTAAATTTTACACGTTGTTCTTGAGCGGTATTTTTATAGCGCCCAACCGCGACAGAAAAGATATTCCGGGTTTTCCCCATCAGAGAAAGTGTTTTCTGTACCCCTCCTGGAGATTTAAATTTGATCAGACATTTCTCTTTTCTTCGAGTGGGCTGATGAGCGTTCTCAACCCGGTTATTCAAGCCTTTATGCTGTCTGTGCTCAGTTCCTTTGCACATATGCTGAATGGGCTTGTTATAACTCTTCAGTTTATCCGTCACAATAACACGAGGTTTTGGGTATGAGCCTAACAGCCTGGATAAAAATCGAGTGGCCGCTCTCTTGTTTCGACATTTTTGAAGTAGAACATCCAGCTCATAACCTTCAGAATCAACTGCTCGCCAGAGATAATAGGGCTCTCCATTGATTTTCAACACCATCTCGTCTAAATGCCATTTATTCCCGGGCTTCGTTTCTCGCTTTTTGAGCACGTCTTGAAATTGATCTCCAAACTTCAAACACCAACTACGAATGGCTTCATGGCTTACCGATATACCTCGATATAAAAGTCGCTCCTTTACATCTCTATAGCTGTCATTGAATCGGTGATAACTCCATACAACCCCAATAATTTCCATCGGAAAACGGTGCCTCTTCGGCTTCTTTTGCAACATCATCAAGGATGACTCCAATATCAATTCCCAGCAGTCTAGCATAATCAGTTAACTTGACGGTGCCGTTTACAGGCTTCCTCTGCGCCAGGCGCAGGGATTCATCGACTCCATTTTTGAAATCATGGGACTTGAATTAACCTGTCCGAGCTATAGCCAGCTGAGTAAGCGTCTAGCCGAGCTTAACATCGAGGCTCCGCGCTACTATGTCCATCGAGACAGAATAGATGATGAGATTAGGGCTATTGCGATTGATTCGACAGGGCTTAAGCGGTTTGGAGGTGGAGAATGGCATCAGGAGAAATATGAGCTATCAAGCAAGGCCAGTTGGAGGAAATTGCATCTGGGAGCGAATGATGAATACTACTATGAAGCCTGTGTATTGACGGACAGATTCTGCTCAGATGACCAGGCAGTCGATGAATTATTGGAGCAGATCAAGGAGCCGGTTGATCATATTACAGGGGATGGCGCCTACGATAAAACACCTGTTTATGAAGCAATGAGAGCCCATTCGCCACAGGCTGACATTGTTATTCCACCCAGTGCTGTAGCCGTTCTGAATGAAAAGGCATCACCGCTCAGGAATCGAAACATAGCAGAAATTAAGGCTCATGGACGAATGCAATGGCAAAAAATACGGCATTATGGAAGACGCAATACCTCAGAATTGAATGTGCTGCGGTACAAGCGCATTTTAGGCGATTCCATGCATGCGCGAGAACTTGGCCGACAAAAAACAGAAGCCATGATTGGATGTGGAGTCATCAATAAAATGACATCCATCGGTATGCCTAAAAGCTATCGCTGCGCCTGAATTTTGGGAAAGGTATGCAGGCTCAGAGTTAGGAAACAAAGCCGCTGATCGAAGTGATCCGGTCGGTCTACTCACCCCGGAGGTCAATATACAGAAAACACTGGGTGAAAGTAATTTTGATTTGAGGGATTTTTTAAAAGGTAACATGGATATCTTTGTTATTTTGCCGGAGGATCAGGTGAAAGAGCATAACCGTCTTTTCCGTATGATCTTATCTCCCATGATGGGTCTTATCATCAGAGCAAATCCAAGTGAATTACCAGAGAAGAAAATGCTGTTTTTGCTGGAAGAGATCGCTCAGCTCTCGGCTTGTGAAGATATCGAGCAATGTATCGAGGTATTAAGAGCAAGAGGCATCCGGATATGGGCAGTGTTCCAGACGCTTAAACAGATCAAACAGTTTAAAAAACCCGATCTTTTCCTGACGATGAAGCTAAAACAAATCTTCGGTAATGATGATCCTGAAACGATGGAATGGATACAAAAACTGTGTGGTAAAAAAACGATACTGACCAAAACCCTATCGAGCAACAAAGGAGACTCCAGGCAGAAAATGCAGATGGTGGGTGGCACCAAAACGCGAGGAGATGGGGAAAGCGTACATGAAACAGGGGTTGACCTGATGCCCCTCAACAAAATCAGAGAAATGCCAGCAGAAGAGCAGTTAGTGTTTCTAGTAGGGGAGAGACCCATCCATTGCAGGAAATCACGATATTTTAAGATGGAAGCATTTGAAGGGAAGTATGATGCAAATCCCTTGGAGAAAAAACATCAAAATAAGTAGATCAAAAGCAAGTTATGGCGGAATTTTTATACTTAAAATTCAATGCGCCTTAGCCAGATGTTTTTGCTAGAACTTAAATGAAATTGCGAAATATTATCTTTTATGATAATATTTAAAGATGAAGTGGTTAGTTTCTTTTTACAACGAAAAGGTCGAGCGTAGAATATTAGATTACCCTAGAGGTATTTATGTGCGCTTCCTGAAATTGCTAGAAATTATGGAAAGTAAAGGTGCAAATATTGGAGAACCTCATACTAAGTCGTTAGGTGATGGTTTATTTGAAATACGAGTAAAGGCGAAAGAGGGGTTGGGACGCTTTTTTTATTGCACGTTGGTGGATAAAGAAATTGTGATTTTGCATAGCTTCATCAAAAAAACACAACACATCCCCAAAAAAGAACTAGATGTTGCAAAAAAACGTATGAAAGAGGTAAAGCTATCATGAACAAAAGACCAACTTTAAAAAGTTTTAGAGAAAAAGTATTAACCGATGAAAAGGCTAAAGCACTTTATAATGAATTAGATTTCGAATATCAATTGCTCGAGGAGTTGATTGAGCAACGCAAAGCATCTGGATTAACACAAGAGGAAATTGCAAGGCGCATGGGTACAAAAACCCCGAATATTTCGCGCTTTGAAAATAGTTTGCTCAAACCTTCTCCAACATTAGCAACATTAAAAAAATATGCACATGCATTGGGCTGTCACCTGGAAGTACATGTTGTGCCAAACGCAAACCATTAAGGACTTAACAACGCCAAAGGATAGTATTTTATGGATAAAAAAGTATCAAAAGGATCTCTTATGCCTACTTATTTCCACTGTGCTGATGAGCTAATGAGGCGCTGAGGTAAAGGACTTTAGATTTTACGACATGTTTTGTTGTTATAATTAATTTTGATGCTAGGGGTTCTAAGCCGTACAATGGCATTCGGTTAAGCTAAAACTGCATGATACACTGATTCTCTATTGTTAGATATGCTCACTTTGGAGAAACATTCATGGATTTTTGGAGTCCTTATCAAGAAATCATCCAGGGAATTTGCTTAAATTTTGATGGCAGATGGAAAATTCGGAATCGGGTAATAGACACTCAATTTTTAGTTTTATTTATTTTCAAGTTGGTTTTGAGCAAAAATCAACAGGGATATAAAAGTTTACTGAATGAACTGTGGGAGGGCTCAGAAAGGCACCGTCAAGTTAACTGATTATGCTAGACTGCTGGGAATTGATATTGGAGTCATCCTTGATGATGTTGCAAAAGAAGCCGAAGAGGCACCGTTTTCCGATGGAAATTATTGGGGTTGTATGGAGTTATCACCGATTCAATGACAGCTATAGAGATGTAAAGGAGCGACTTTTATATCGAGGTATATCGGTAAGCCATGAAGCCATTCGTAGTTGGTGTTTGAAGTTTGGAGATCAATTTCAAGACGTGCTCAAAAAGCGAGAAACGAAGCCCGGGAATAAATGGCATTTAGACGAGATGGTGTTGAAAATCAATGGAGAGCCCTATTATCTCTGGCGAGCAGTTGATTCTGAAGGTTATGAGCTGGATGTTCTACTTCAAAAATGTCGAAACAAGAGAGCGGCCACTCGATTTTTATCCAGGCTGTTAGGCTCATACCCAAAACCTCGTGTTATTGTGACGGATAAACTGAAGAGTTATAACAAGCCCATTCAGCATATGTGCAAAGGAACTGAGCACAGACAGCATAAAGGCTTGAATAACCGGGTTGAGAACGCTCATCAGCCCACTCGAAGAAAAGAGAAATGTCTGATCAAATTTAAATCTCCAGGAGGGGTACAGAAAACACTTTCTCTGATGGGGAAAACCCGGAATATCTTTTCTGTCGCGGTTGGGCGCTATAAAAATACCGCTCAAGAACAACGTGTAAAATTTAAGGAAGCCAAAGAAATTTGGAATTTCGCAGCTAGTCAGGCTTTTTGCGCCTAAATTTTGGGGAAAGGGGCTCTTTTTGTCATCAAAATGTTAACTTGACGGTGCCCTTGAAGCAGCTCCTCGCAAAGCACATGATTTTCTGAGCTGCCTTGCCAAAATCCCAAGGGTTTTTTCTCACCATTAATATCTACACCTTGCACTTCAACCAGTACTCGTAATAAACTTTTAGGGATGGCATATGGCTTGCATCAGTTTTTACTGTAATTGCTGTCTTCTCTACTGATTTTGACATTTTTTTATCAAAATACCGGGCATCACGAGTTTGGGCGGACTCAAGAGCCATGATAAAAACTACTTTAGGTATCAAATGCGAATCCAGAGCTAAATTGGCTTGAAGAGGATCAAGCATGCGGCAGCGATTTTTCCAAAGACATGTACCATTAACCCCTTGTATGAGCGAACTTTACTTGCAATTTGAATGCCTGTTTTTTCATTAATCCAGTTAAAGAAAGATTCAATAGGCTGCCTAACACTTGCAATAGCAGTTGTTAATAGGGCGTCTGTAGCATCCTTTAAAATTTGCCCTTTTTCCTTTTTTGGTGGGGTATACAAAGTGTAATGCTCAGACTCAAGTAAAGGCGTATTACCTATTTGATAAGCTTTATCAGCGAAAACTTTTGACTGAACCTCAGGTTCAATCTGTTCATAAGCCTTACGATCATGCACGCCTGCATGGGTTAGACCTATTTGGGGTGTGACAATCATTGGAACGAAAAGGTACTCTAAGCAAAAATTCCTAGGCCAGTTCTAACGTTTCAGAGATATTTAGCGACCTGAGTTTTCCTTCTGTCACCGTTTTTGGCAACATAAATGAAAAATGTCCCAAGAAGTTAATATGCTTTCGTCCCAACGGTGATAACCGTGCTTCATCTTCTTCGTTTATCACTTCACCTTGCGCACGTAAATAATCTAATGCCGCCTGCATATATACTGTATTCCATAAAATAATTGCATTGATTGCCAATCCAAGTGTATTGAGCTGATCTTCTTGTCCCTCTCGATATTTTTCGTAAATTTCGCCACGGCGACCATGATATACGGTACGCGCTAAACTGTGACGACTTTCCCCTTTATTGAGTTGCGTCAAAATATGGCGTCGATATTCTTCGCTATCAATATACTTGAGTAAATGCAATGTCTTAATAATACGTCCTAAATTCATTAATGCCTTAGCCAACCCTGAAGGTCTGTTCTTTCGAAATAAAGATCGAACTAAATCAGAAGCGCTCACATGGCCCAGTTTTAATGAAGCAGCAACTCGCAAAATATCTTCCCAGTGCTTTCTTATGGATGCTTCGTTAATTTTATGGTTTGAAATATCATTCAATACGCCATAGTCTGCATTAACGTCAATTCTCCAAAACCTTGCGCCACCTACATCGGAAAGTCTTGGACTAAATTGGTAACCCAACAACCAAAATAAGGCAAAGATAATTTCGCTGGCTCCCGCTGTGTCTGTCATGACCTCCCTGATATCAAGACTTGTTTGTTGGTCTTGCATGCCATCCAACAGATATAGTGAATCACGCAAAGTCCCTGTGATAACAATCCCGTGAAACCCTGTGTTTTGATCCGATAAAAAGTTATACCAAGTAATTCCGCGACCTGGACCAAAGTATTTTCGATTCGCTCCAGAGTTCACTGTTTTTACAGCACAGGAAAATCTAATTCCATCAGCAGAAGCAACATGACCTGTACCCATTTTTTTTGCAAGCGATTGTTGAGACTGGAGATCTACAAGTCTCGCGTTGGATTTGGCAATGGTCTCTGCGCGAATACAATTTTGCTGAACCCAGCTTAATCGATTGCGTGTTAATTGTGGGCTGTCTTCGTCAATTAATGGCTCAAGACCAATATTGCATGCTTCTGCCATGATAGTTGCACATAATGATATTTCAATGTCCTCGACTCGAGTGTTGTTATCACTAATATGCGTACACTCGTGCGTAAAAGAGGACATTTGATTTACTTCAAGTAGCAATTCTGGAAAACCAATGCGAGGCATCAGGTTATCCACTTTCTCTTTTAATATTTTCAGACTTTGTGGCTCATCAATTTTTTCTAATCGAGACAGTTTGATCCGGTCTTTGTCCTTACTGTTTTTAACAATCTCAACGGCATCGTTTTTAGGTAATCGATGCAGCACATTCTGATAAGTCTCTTCCAGAGTTGAAGAAAGATAACTAAACATTCCATCAAAGTCAGCACTTAAATTGAGGGCTTGGCAAACAGGCAGCTTATTTTGCTCCCACGCTAGAGCGCTTAATAATTTTGCACGTGGATCGCACCACCGTTCACTATGAACCACATGAATATCTCGGCTACGCATATTAGCCTGCAAATGGTCCATGACACACAGTGTATATCCGGGCCTATCGACTTCATTCGTCTTAGCGTTAATCACCTTATCTCGCCAGCCTGCATTAATAATATCAAGTGGTGCGTTTTTAATTGAAGATGGGCGTTTTCCTTCGATAGAAGCTAGGAATTTTATAGCCTCTTGTACAGGTTTTCCTTCTTTAGTCGATTGAAATTGGATTGTATTAAGAAGAGTTGGCAAGAACCGTCGTACGGTCTTGTATTGCTCAAGCAGCTCATCATAGTATTTATCATGATTGGGTTTTGCAATTTGCCGAATGGTGGTTATTGCATTAGATATAGCATCCCTGGAAATCGCCTTGTAAATCATAGCAGGTAAGTCTTTATTTTCCTCATGCTGCAAAAATAAATCAGAGAAATCGGATAGCTTTAAAGCGGCCTTATCCAAATCACCCAAACTTCGAATGCGTTTTTTCTCACCTAATCGTTTGGCTGCTGCAGTAATTTCTGTGATTAACATGTCCAATAAATCTAATGCATCATCCAGGGCTTTGATTTCATACACATAAGCAAATGAAAATAACACGGCAATCCGTCTATCATCTGGCATCCTTTTAATAGAAGGTGCCCAAGAAACAGCAACATATCTGGCTAAGTGATTAATCTTAGCTTTTGGGATGTTTCCAATATCTATTTTACCTATCCCTAAGTCACATAGATATTGATAGCGCTTCAGTGCAAGCACTAAACCGCTGCTGCTGATACGCACTGGACCATTTTTTAATTCATCAAGCTTGCTGTATCGCTTACCCTCAGGAACCAATAATAAGTCTTCAAGTTGCTTTTTCTGATCATCATTAACTAACAAGGTGAGTCGATTCCATAGCCGCTTTGAGACACGATCTCGAACTTTTGCAATCAAAACAGTTAACGTACTCATGCCTGGCAAAAGTACTTTTCTGCTGATGAGCCATAATACGCAACGTTCAAATAGAATGCTGGGCCTTTCATTACCAAACCAAGCTTGAGCGTATAACCAGCGAGTTAAGCGATATCCCCAGATACCACTGAGATCTTTGTAATCAAATAGCATCTTGATTTCACTAGAATGTGCCAATCGGGTTGCTTTTCGTTCCAGATAACACGCAATATCTACCGGTAATTCAAGCCCTAATTGTTTAGCAAGATAACAGACAACCTCATTAGGCACATCAATCGGATTTGATAGAAAAGCCCCAAGAAATCTGACGGTAGTTAACTGTAATGCATAACCAAGTTTGTTGTAATCGCGTCGGCAGGTATCAATCAATGCTTTATCCTTATCATCAAGATAAAAATACTTATCCAGTTGATCTTGCGTAAGTACCGCAGGATATTTTACATAGGACTGATGTTGCTCATCGGTTAAAAAATCAACAGGCATGCATGGCTCAAAAAACAAAGAATAAACGAAACAATAAACCCAATAAGGTACGGTATTGGAACATCCAAATGGAACAGAATTTTTGTTCCATTTAAGTTGATTTGTGTATTTTGGTCCATTATCATCTGATCGTCTAGACTCTAACGGAACAAAAACTATGGCTTGTTATGGTTACGCACGCGTATCAAGTATTGATCAAGATTATACACTTCAAGAAAAAACCCTACGAACCGCCGGATGTGATATCGTTCGCGCTGAAAAAGCATCGGGAACCCGTCGAAATTCACGCGCAGAATTAGAATTGTTGCTCGAATTTTTGCAAGAAGGCGACACCCTAATGGTGACTCGGGTAGATCGGCTTGCACGCAGCATCAAAGATTTACAAGATATTGTACATATCCTTAAAGAAAAAAAGGTCATCTTAAAAGCAACCGAACAACCCATCGATACTCATACAGCTACCGGAAAGGCTTTCCTGGATATGTTGGGAGTGTTCGCAGAATTTGAAACTAATCTTCGGCGTGAACGCCAGCTTGAAGGGATCTCTGCTGCAAAACAAAGAGGGGCTTATTCTGGGCGAAAAAAATCAATTAACGATCTAGAAATCCAACGGCTTCGTTTTGAAGAAAAATTAAGACCTACGGAAATATCACGACAATTAGGAATTGGGCGCACTTCTGTTTACCGAGCCATTGCTAAAGAAAAAAGAAAATAACAATGAGTCTATTTAAAAAGACTTCTGTTTTTTAAAACTAAAAAGGAAGCCACTGATGAAAAAAATAAGTTACGAATACCATCATATGGGGATACCCACTAATACACAAAGAGAAGGTGAAAAATATAGTTCTACGTTTAAAATGTACACTACTCAGGGTAATAATGAATTCCGCATTCAATGGCATCGTTATGAAGAGGGTTGTCCATTACATCCGCTTATACAATCTGTTCCTCATGTAGGTTTTAAAGTTTCTAGTATTGATGAAGCTATAAAAGGGGAAAAAGTTTTACTTGAGCCTTATTATCCTTTTGAAGGTTTTCGTGTGGCTATGATTGAAGTTGAAGGTGCTCCAGTGGAGCTAATTGAAACTAACCTAAGTGAGGAAGAAATCTGGGGTAGTTCACACAAAGGTTCAGTTATTTATCCAGAAAATGATGAGTAACCTCGGTCCATGATGTCTCTGAAACGCTAGAACTGGCCTAAGGATTTTTGCTTAGAGTACCTTTTCGTTCCATTGATTGTCACACCCCATGTTAAGGAAATGATCTTCACGACCCTTGATATCTCGCTTTTCTACAAAGAAAGGCAGCTAAAAGAAATTTTCTACGATCCCATCTTCGCAAAATCCTTTATGAGCAGATGATAAATGAATGCACAAGAGAGAAAGAAATTTGGTTTTTGGGTGGTTGTCATTGTACCGCTGATTTTTTGGTATATAGCGGCTAAGTATACGGAAACCTTGAGTAAGAAAATCAACTTAAGGGAGTTGTTCCCACTTTTACTGGAAACACCTCATAAACCCTGGCTATTAAGTGCACTCATTTTAGGTCTTGTCGTTGGAGGCTTAATCGCCTGGTATTTAAATCGGGATGGAAATGAAAGCTTTGCGGGTGCTAATTTTAAAAAGTTCTTGCGCGGTACAAAGTTTGAAACAGCATCAACCCTCAAATCCAAAACTCTGGAAAAAGGGATAAGACAGGTAACCATTGCCGGTATCCCCATGCCAACAAAAGTTGAGAATTTGCACTTACTGGTTGCAGGATCAACGGGCAGTGGCAAGTCAGTCTTAATCAGGGAGCTTGTCTTTAAAGCTTTTTTAAGAAAGGATCGCCTGATTATCACAGACCCTAATGGGGATATGGTGTCCAAGTTCTACAAAGAAGGGGACATGATCCTAAATCCTTATGATGTAAGAACCTCTGGTTGGACATTTTTTAATGAGATACGAAATGACTTTGATTTTGAACGTTATGCTTTCTCGCTTGTCCCACTGGGTGAGACAAAAGAGGCAGAGGAATGGTCAGGTTATGCAAGGCTGCTTTTAAGAGAGACTGCCAGAAAGCTCTCCTGTATGGGTAATCCTTGTGTTAATGAGCTAAGGCGCCTTACCACCATTGCATCACCTGATGAGCTTAAATCTTTTTTGGCAGGTACTGATGCAGAATCCCTCATAGTAGAAGGGGCTGAAAGAGCTTTTGGTTCTGCAAGGTTCATTCTTTCTAATAAGTTGCCAGAGCATGTGAATATGCCAAAAGGTGATTTTAGTCTTCGATCCTGGCTTGAGGATGAAAGTGCTGGAAATCTATTTATTACCTGGCGAGAAGATATGGCAGTAGCTTTAAGACCTCTTATTTCCTGCTGGATCGATATTTTATGTGCATCCATCCTTTCCTTACCAGAAAATAGGGAAAGACGGCTTTGGATGATATTAGATGAGCTGGCATCACTTGATAAGCTGGCAGGATTAGAGCCTGCTTTAACTAAAGGCAGGAAGGCAGGGCTTTGTGTTGTAGCAGGTCTTCAGTCAACTTCCCAGCTTGAAGATATCTATAGCAGGTCGGAGGCTCAAACCTTAAGAGCCTGTTTTAGGTCACTGGTTGTACTCGGAGGCTCTAAAACCGACCCTCAAACCTGTGAAGATTTAAGCAAGAGTTTAGGAGAACATGAGGTAGAGCGGGAAACTGAAACCAGAAATACAGGCAGCAGTACAACTACCTCTAAACGGATTGAAACGGTTAGAGAGCGTGTAGTCTTACCTTCAGAAATCCCATCGCTGCCTGAACTTTCAGGCTATTTAGCATTCTCTGGTGATCTACCCATTACCAGGATAAGGCTTGAGATCATCCGTTTTAAAGAAAGAAATCCAGGTTTCCTGGATAAACACCATGCCCAGCAGCTAGAAACATCGTGTTAAGTCACAAGATTTTGCAAAGGCAAAACATCGATGATCTTTCAAGGTACTATGAAGATGGTGCAGATGATTATTATGCCAATGAGGGCAGTGCCTGTTCATGGCAAGGAAAGGGTGCTAAATATCTGGGTCTTTCAGGTCATGTTGAAAGTGATAAAGTCAAAGAACTTCTGGCAGGAAATGTGGATGGAGAAAATACACGTTCTTTCATACGCCATGATAGCAGGCAGAGAATCGGTATCGATTTAACATTTTCAGCACCCAAGAGTGTATCTATCCATGCTCTAGTCGGTGAGAAGGTTGAACTCATTAAAGCGCATGACAGGGCAGTTGAAAAGGCAATCGAAAGGGCAGAATCTCTGGCTCAGGCGCGTTTTAAAATCAAAGGGAAAACCCGGGTTGAAAATACAGGCAACCTGATCGTTGCAAAATTTCGGCATGAAACCAGTCGGGAGCAAGACCCGCACCTTCACACCCACGCTGTTGTGATGAATCTGACCAAACGATCAGATGGCAAATGGAGAGCGCTTCGAAATGATGAGATCATCAAGGCGACCCGTTATCTTGGGATGGCTTACCGCTCAGAGCTTGCCAAAGAGTTAGACGCAATGGGTTATGAAATCAGGCATGGCAGGGATGGTCTTTTCGAGCTTGCAGGTATTGATCGAAAACAGTTAGAAGGATTTAGCCAGAGGGCACTTCAGGTTGAAGAGAGACTAAAAGAGGGAGGTCTTACCCGAGAGAGTGCAACTGCCGATCAAAAGCAGCACGCAACCCTTGAAACCAGAGCTAAAAAAACCATCCTTGAGCGAGAAGTCCTATTTGAGTCATGGAAGAACAAGGCAGAAGGGTTGGGTATCTGTTTTGATAAAAAGCATGTATCCAGAGATTATGTAAAAGAAGCGGCTATTAGCAAATCTATTGATATCGAAAAGCAAATGGCAGAAAGGGCCGTTCGATTTGCGATTAAGCACTTAACAGAGCGGCAAAGTGTTATGAATGAAAGTGCCATCATCAAGACAGGGCTTGTTCATGCCATAGGACAAACTCAGGTGTCCGACATTGAAAAGGCGATGAAAGGTTTAATCGAGGATGGTTATCTTATCAGGGAAGAGACCCGTTATATCGCGGTTAGTCAGAAAGATGGGATAAGTCAGGTTCGATCTGATTGGGTGGATACCTTGATAAAAGAAGGGTGCACCCGATCTGATGCAAAGCGATTTGTTAAGGCTGGGATTGAAAAGGGTGCTTTGGTTCCCTTAAGCCCGAGGTATACAACTACTACAGCTTTGATTAGGGAGAAGAGTATATTAAAAATGGAAAAGGAGGGTAGGGGATTGGTAAACCCTATCATGGAGCAAGAAGATGTCATATCGCATCTTTCACAAACAGGATTAAATAAAGATCAGCAAGAGGCTGCAAGGATTTTGCTCTCAAGCAGTAACAGAATCACAGGGATACAAGGGTTCGCAGGGGTTGGGAAAAGTTATCTGTTAGAGACAGTCAAAGGTCTTACCGAGAAGGAAGGTTATCAGTTTAAAGCCTTGGCGCCTTATGGCAGTCAGGTCAAAGCGTTAAGAGAGCTTGGTGTTGAATCTAATACACTGGCATCCTTCTTAAAGGCAAGAGATAAGAACATCAATGAGAAAACTATCCTGATCATCGATGAGGCAGGCGTTGTGCCTACCCGCCAGATGGAGCAAGCTTTAAGGCTTGCAGATAGAGCAGGAGCTAGAGTGGTGCTTCTGGGTGATATCCAGCAGACCAAGGCAATCGAGGCTGGAAAACCCTTTGCACAATTACAGGAAGCAGGGATGGAAACATCCAGGATCGAGATCATACAAAGACAGAAAAATGAGACGCTAAAAGAGGCCGTACTTCTAGCAGCTAAAGGCAATACCGCCCAGTCTCTTGAAAGGCTCACATCAGTTCAGGAGATCAAAAATGATCAGAAGCGCTGGAAGGTCATCTCCAAGGACTACCTGAAATTACCAGAAGATCAGCAGGAGAAAACCTTGATCGTATCAGGTACCAATGAGGCAAGGCGTACGATCAATAAGCATGTCAGAGAAGGTTTGGGACTTTCCGGAAAAGGGATAACCCTTGATATCCTTATCCGGCGTGATACCACACAATCAGAGCGTCAACATGCCAGATATTATCGGGTAGGAGATGTTATTTCACCTGAGAAAGACTATAAAGGTGCAGGTCTTGAGAGGGGCGCATTATATCGGGTAGAAGAGTCAGGACTGGGGAAGCATTTAACCGTAACTGACAAGGAAGGTAAGCAGATCAAATTTAATCCCATGGTTTACTCAAGGTTATCTGTTTACAGGCCAGAGAAAGCTGAAATCTCAATCGGTGAAAAAGTCAGGATCAACCGAAATGAGGCAAAGCTTGATCTTGCAAATGGAGATCGATTTACCGTGAAAGCAGTAGATCAAAAGCAGGTAACACTGACAGATGGCAAAAGGGAAGTGCAACTCTCAACTGAAAAACCTCTTCACATGGAGCACTCCTATGCTACCACCATACACAGCAGCCAGGGTTTAACCTCCGAACGCGTCTTTATCGACAAGCCTACTTCAAAAGACCTTTATTATGTCGGGATTTCCAGAGCCAAAACAGATGCAAGAATCTATACCGATGACAGAAAAGAACTACCCAAGAACATTTCAAGAGAAAGTATTAAATTTACAGCCCTTGACATAAATAGAAGTAAAAATCACAAAGAAAAAGAGTTTGAACAAACTACTTTAAAAGGAAATAAATAACTAGAACTTGACCCTTGGCTGGTATCATGCAAAAAATAAGCATGACCCTTTTTTCACGAATCCCGCCCGAGAGTTTTATTGACTAGTTGCAACTGTTTAACGGCTAAAGGTTGAAGATTTTAATGAATGCACCAAAAACACAAACTAAAAATGATTTTGACAAAATTTACCAAATGATTTCTGATGCAAAATCTCAGGTGTGGAAAAAAGTTAATAAAACCCTGGTTTCATTATACTGGGAAGTTGGAAAGCACCTTAGCCAAAAAGTTGAAACTGATGGATGGGGAAAACAGATTGTAGAAGAACTGGCAGGACATATTGCACATAGAAGTCCGTCTTTACAGGGTTTTTCTGCCAGAAATCTTTGGAGAATGAAGCAGTTTTATGAAACCTACGCCCCTTTTCCAAAACTGTCAGCACTGCTGACAGAAACTACTTGGACTAATCATCTTCATATTTTATCTAAAACAAAGACAATTGAAGAGAAAGAGTTTTACTTACAACTATCTGCAAAGAAGGGTTATTCTGAGAGAAATTTTGCCCGTCTAATTGAAAGTTCAACTTTTGAACGAACCATACTTTCTGATAAAAAACTGCCAGCAATGCTGACAGAATTTCCAAACAGTGGCAAAGGTATCTTCAAAGACAGATACATCTTCGAGTTTTTGGAATTACCAGAAGATCATCACGAAAATGATTTAAGATGTGCACTCATCCGGCATTTACGTAAATTCTTACAGGAACTTGGACCAGATTTCACTTTGATCGGCGAGGAGTACCCTATTCAGGTTGGTAATAAAGATTTTAGAATTGACCTTCTAATGTTTAACAGGGCTTTAAATTGTATGGTTGCATTGGAGCTAAAAGTCACTGACTTTCAGCCCTCACATTTAGGTCAGCTACATTTTTATCTTGAAGCGCTTGACCGAAACATTAAAAAGCCTCATGAAAATCCCAGCATCGGCATATTAATCTGCAAAAGCAAAGATGATGAGGTGGTAGAATACGCGATGAATCGAAACCTCTCTCCCACTTTGATAGCAGAATATGAAACCAAATTAATAGATAAAAAACGTCTACAAAAGAAATTACATGAAATTTCTCTGGCTTTAGACGAACCAACTAAAGAAGAACGTTAATCATTCATGATCCAAGAATTAGAAAATCCTCTGTCAACCTTATGGGAAGACCTCGTTCCATTGGCTATTTATTTTTTTGGGTATATACCACTTCAACATTAGGTGGATATTATGAATTCGAATATCTCGTAATTTTATTGTTCCTCGTTCTACAGCAGGCATTTAATCAGCCCATTGCTTGAAACCCTCAAAACAACTGAAAAGTCGGGGCATTCAGTGGTTTTTTAACGGTTTGAGTGGGAGGATAAGGAAACTTGCGTTCTCCATTCTTATGGGATATACGCTCGAAGAGCATCTTATCAAACGAGAAATGTATGATCAATAAATTTTAGTTCATTACCGAATAGCCCTGTCAGTTCTTAGTTAGATAATAAGTTGTTCTATACTATTTTAAGGTTCAAATAACTTTTATGGATAAGCCTGTTTTAAAATGAGGGTATTTATATGTTGGGTACTATTTTAATTATTGTTCTTGTTTTGCTGCTACTGGGTGTAATTCCTGTATGGCCGCACAGTGGTTCTTGGGGGTACTATCCCTCTGGGATAGTAGGTGTATTATTATTAATCATTCTCATACTGTTCTTGACAGGCAGGTTGTGATGTAGATGAACTTAGTGCTTCTTATCAACCTCAGTTCGGAGTTTTCGCTAGAAACCTCCTCTTATTTCCTGGTTTTTCTATGATGCTTGATAAAGGGGTAAGTCATTCCTATAGCTTACTCCGATTAGAAATTGGAAAAAACTTGAGGATCGAGTATTAGAACCCAAATAAAACACTTTCCTTATGACCAAGTGGAATTAGCAAAGAATGGATTGAGCAATTAAATTATAAGTTGCGATCTTATGGCGGCCACACCCACAATATCGCTGGAATTGCAGTTACCATAACAATTAATTGAAGTGGCAAGCCTAACGGCCCACTGTGTACGTAGGGGCATTTTCCGGACAAGATTAGTTCCGACTTTAATGTTGTAGCTGGCATTTCCATAGCTGTCTTTTGCTATCACGGGTACTGCAACTATACGTGTAAAAAGTGACGATGGTGATTAAGTAATCACAGGCGCGGTTTTAATTTTTTCCAGATCCTTATTAAATACCTGCAAATCCAGGATGTAATCGCCAAACCGCTTGATGTGTTCAGTTAAATATGGACTCAATTTAGCAAGATCTTCTTTTTTTATTACCCAGCCTTCATCCCTGAGTTGCTGGATGATTTGGCTCATATCAATAACATTCTGTAAAATAATTAGATTGGTGACCAAGGTATTATATCGGATTGCCTTTTCCATTTCAGTAACATCATTGCTGGCTACGGTTATACGTGAAGCAAATGAGATCCAGTCGCTCAGATTGTGAAATGATTCTACTTTATTGGTCTCAGCTGTAATGGACTCACGTAACTCTACATCAGAGATATATTCCAATAAAAAAATAGTGCGGATAACTCTGCCTAATTCTCTGAATGCCAAGTACAGCTGGTTTTTTCTACTTCGGGTTCCCAGTCGCTTTAACACAAGTGTAGGCGATACTTTGCCGTGTTGAATTGATAGCACCATCTGCATCATATCCTTCCAATTATTTTCAATTAACGTCCAATCCACAGTATCCTTAAATAAGGAATCGATATGCTTATATTTTGTTTCTTTACTGGGCCTGAAGAAGGTAAGGTCTTTCCAGTTTCTGATTCTTGGCATGATATCAATACCAAATAAGTACCCAAGTCCAAAAACAGTTGCTGATTGAGATTGGGTATCACCGTGTATTTTAGTGGGCTTCACATCTGACTGGTTACGAAGTAATCCCTCAATGATAGCAATGGCTTCCCATACTCCACAGGGAATGAAGCTGGAGAACAAAGCAATATAGTGATCTGCGATATGATGATAGGCGATTCCACCTTTAGCACCATATCGGATATGACTTTCAGCTAGCAGGTTTTGCTCATAGATGCTACGCAAGGTGCCATCTACACTAGCGCTCTTTCCTGTTCCCCACGCTTTTATGAGAGGAAATTGGTTGTAATAGTTAATGACTCGAGCCAACGCTGATTCTAGCTTTTTCAGATTGACATGCGATTTATTCACCAATGCGATTGTTCTTGCGCTAATACCTATAGTGGTCCAGTTTTTGCCGTCCACTATATCCTGGGTGGACTTGCAGTTCATGACGTTAGCTCTGGATTCGCATTAGAGATGGCTGCCAGAAAGAAAGTGTCTGTCCATATTGCAAAAAAAAATTTAAACCACAATATCTAGCACCAATTCTTTCTCAAAAAACACCATATCTTGTGTTCATTTTATTTTTTGCAACGGAGCCAAATTTACATCGTAACTAAAAAGGAGTTGAGAATTTATTTACTGTTAGTTACGATGTAAAAGGATTTGGAGTATTCAATGCCTTTTATTAGCAAAATAGAAGTAGATCAAATTACCTCCCACTTCAATGAGTATTTGGTGGAGCTAAACACTTTGTGTGGCCATATCCAAAAACAACTTACTAGTTTCCCAGCCTCTATTAGCCTGGATGAAAAAAACTTCTTAAATGATCCCCAATACATTATCCAATCTATCAAATCTCTTAGTCCTGACCCTTCGCTGAAAGCCCAAGAAACCCCTTCATTTCCAGGTGCCATGGCCTGCAACTCAGAAACTATTGAACTGATTAATCAACTTAATAAGAGAAAAGATTTACTAAGAGCACAATTTGAACAGCACAAAAGAAAGTCGTCTGCCAACCCAACTAAACACATCCGAGACATCCTTAAAAAGGAAGGATATGGTGCTATTAACCTAAAGCAGGCTTACAGACATATTTATTATGTAAATTATCATCCTGAAAGAATTGCTTGGGTCAAATCTAAATCTCTCAGTAATGTGGTACTCTCACACAAAGAGGCAGAGACAATGTTATTAAAAGCTGGGGTAGGAAAAAATATTGAGATACAGCTCAATAAACTTAAAGGTCTATCTTCATCTGAAAAAATCATTAAACAAAGAAAAATAAAGGCTAGGCTCCAAGTTAATGTCAGCCATCGTAATTGTGAAGACAAGTTTGAAACTCAATGTATTCATACCACATTGCCCTTGTTCTATCTATTTGATGAAACTAAGTTGCCGCCTGTGGTTTGTTTTAGCAAACCCATATCAAATAAGGAGAGTAGGGCGGTAAGATCGGATAAAAAACTTGAGGAAAAACCATTCTTACCCTCGATTAGTGCTTACCTTTATCAAAAGGGCCTACGGAACAACATTGTAAAATAATGGAACTGAGCTTTCAAAGCATACAGACCTCCAGGGTGAGTAATGCCCTCATATGAGACAGATGCTGATCGTAAAATACTAAAATAACCCTCATAGGAAAATACCATGCAAGCATTCACTCCAGAAATGGAAACCCTTGAAACTGAATATGGATCGATTGAGCAGGTTCGCTTTTTTACAGGTTCTGGCGCCAGTGCGCACTTTTATTATTTTATGTTAGATGAGCAGGGTGAGCGATGGATTGCCAAAGGAGAGCTGTATGATCCACGGCCACGGCGCGTTCTCGGCACACTCGAGACTGTGCATAGTGAGATCGCAAAAGAGTTGATTGCTAATGCCCTTTATGCCCGATTAGGTATCCCTGTGGCACGCATCCAAATGGCTATGGTGCCTGTACATATCCCCGAAGGAATTTATTGGAAAGAACTCGCTCAAGAGATTGGGATAACAGAAACCCCTGCGATATTAACCCGCTTTTTAGATCACTTTCAGGAGTATCCTTACCTACCCGAGTTTTATGAGACACAAGCGAATTACCTCTCATTAGAAATCGAAAATCAATGGGTAGTCGAGGCAGGTTTAGGCCGAGTGCTTGCCGTAGCACAGTGGCTCAATGATATTGACGTGATCGGCGGCAGTGGTAAAAACATTGGTTACCGCCTACGTCAACATCCTAACAGTGAGGTAGGAGCGCTATTGGTTGAAACCTGTAAAATTGATCCTGGTTATGCTTTTCATGACTTTGAGCAAGAAAAGACTGCCACCATCGGTGATGAACAGACCCTTCAGCTAGCGACCATGGGAGAAGCACATCGTATCCATACCCACTGGACACAATGGCCAGTGCAAACGCAAGCAGAGTATTGGGAAACAATCAACGCCATTGTCGCCTTACCTGTCAATGAGATTGAGGCAATTTTTACCCAGACTGACCCTAATGGACATTTTCGAGAGACTGACTTGTGCCTAGCGCGTCTGATAAGCCGTCAAGCGAGCTTATGTGAATATCTTGACCATTATCAGGCCAACGTCAATCCCAAACCACAGATGACGATCCACTTACCCCCGATTCATCCTGATCAAGATCAACCTCAAGATCGTCTTGCACAACACAATCAATGGATGTTACAACGCCCCAGTGTACAACAAGCCTTTCATTTTTATTTAACGCCCAGCCTCATGAGCACTGATCGAGACCCAGATGCCCCTCGGTATGATTGTAGTGAGAAGATCATGGATTTTTTAACCAATCCCCAATATCGTGCCCTACTCTTGTTGGGTAAAAGTGGGGCAGGCAAATCCATTGAAACCTATCGCTTAATTGAGCGAGCCACTGAACTGGGTTTTATGCCGCTGCGTATTGAACTCAAACGATTTTCAAGTACCACCGTCCCTCACTGCATACTCAACACGCTGCAAGATGACTTCCAACTCTCCCTGACCCAGATTGAAAATCTGAAAGAGGCACCCTTGTTATTTATCCTCGATGGATTTGACGAAATCCAGGGGCGTGCCCAACCTAACCTGTATGACACCCACCAGCTGGGTGAGTGGGTTAACAGCAAGGTGATTACTACTTGCCGTAGCCAATACTATACCCATGATATGAAGCCTTGTTTTATCCCAGAGAATCAACCACAAGCATTACAACTTTGGCACTTAGCGCCAGTGAATGAGATGGAGCAAACAGATTACATCCTGGCCCATCATGAACAACTTAACACCCAAGCTTGTCTGGCTTACCTGGATGAAAACCCAAAAGCCAGAGGGTTTCTGGATACTCCCCTGATGCTCAAACTTTTTGTGGATGCCTACCCCATTTTGCAACGTGAGACTGAAAACAACCCAACGCTTCGTTTTACCCGTTATCGTTTATATGAAGCTTTTTTAACCACCTGGACGCAACACCAGGCTGTTCGTACCATTCAGCAACTGGGGCATTATGAAGATCTCACGGATCGATTTCAAAGCTTTTCAGAAACACTTGCCTTTACGATGTATGCTCATGCCAAAGATGCGATTGAATATCAAGAAGACAGTACCCTGATTCAACGGGAAGAAGATGCCTTGTGGTCACGATTTTTTACGGATCGAGACCCGGATGTAGTCAAGCTTCGCCTGGGTTGCCCCTTAACGCGAACAGGCAACACCTACAGTTTTCTACACAAATCCTTTGCTGATCACCTGGTCGCAAGGCGGTTGTGGCAAAGCTTGGAGGAGCATGTAACGATTGAAGAGCGCTTAAGGTTGTGGAATGCTCGTTTTTTAGTGGATGAACGTGCGATTTTAGAAGTTTTAGCAGAAAATATTCTCACACTTCCTAATGAGCATCCCATCATCGAGCGTTTGTATGAACTCGTACTAAGTAGCCGAGGTGAACCTGCTCATGCTAAAGCTAGCAGCAATGCCATCAGTTTATTGAATGTAAATCAAGCGCTGTGCCGATTAATAGGAAGAGACTTCTCAGGTATTCATGCACCCCGAGCGGATTTGTCGTTTAGTAACTGCACAGGAACTGATTTCACCGGTGCAGATTTATCAGGATCACACCTTGAGGCAGCGATCTTTATCCAAACGAATTTCACACAAGCCAGGCTTTATGGGGTATTTTTTGGGGAGTATCCGTCGATTTTGGCTGACGATTACGTGTACTGCATCGCCTATTCTCCCGATGGACGTTTGCTGGCGATAGCGATGGAAAGTAAGATTCAACTGATTACTGCAGAAAGCGGCCGTTGTGAGCAGGTGCTTGAGGGGCACACGAGTTTGATTACCAGCGTCATGTTTAGCCCGAATGGCGAGCAACTGGCATCAGGAAGTGGGGATAATACGATCCGCCTGTGGAATGTTGTCAGTGGTCGTTGTGAGCAGGTGCTTGAAGGGCACATGAGTAGTAGTGTTACGTTTAGCCCGAATGGCGAGCACCTGGCATCAGGAAGTCAGGATAATACGATCCGCCTGTGGGATATTTCCAGTGGTCGTTGTGAGCAGGTGTTTGAGGGGCACACGAATTATGTTAATAGTGTCACGTTTAGCCCGGCTGGTGAGCACCTGGCATCAGGAAGTGATGATAAGACGATACGCCTGTGGGATATTGCCAATGGTCGTTGTGAGCAGGTGTTTGAAGGGCATACAAGGATGGTTACTAGTGTTACGTTTAGTCCGAATGGCAGGCACTTGGCATCAGGAAGTAAGGATAAGACGATACGCCTGTGGGATATTGCCAATGGTCGTTGTGAGCAGATGCTTGAGGGGCATACGGGGAGGGCTAATACTGCCACTGGGATGGTTAATAGTATCACGTTTAGTCCGAATGGCAGGCACCTGGCATCAGGAAGTGAGGATAAGACGATACGCCTGTGGGATATTGAGAGTGGTCGTTGTGAGCAGGTGCTTAAGGGGCACACGAGTGGGGTTACTAGTGTCACGTTTAGTCCGAATGGTGAGCACCTGGCATCTGGAAGTATGGATAAGACGATCCGCCTGTGGGATATTGAGAGTGGTCGTTGTGAGCAGGCGCTTGAGGGGCATACGAGTAGGGTTACTAGTGTCACGTTTAGTTCGACTGGCGGGCACTTGGCATCAGGAAGTTTTGATAAGACGATCCGCCTTTGGGATATTGCCAATGGTCGTTGTGAGCAGGTGCTTGAGGGGCACATGAATGAGGTTATTATTGTCACGTTTAGTCCGAATGGCAGGCACCTGGCATCAGGAAGTTATGATTATACGATCCGTCTGTGGGATATTGCCAGTGGGCGTTGTGAGCAGGTGCTTGAGGGGCACACGGAGTTGGTTAATAGTGTCACGTTTAGCCCGAATGGCGAGTGTTTGGCATCAAAAAGTAATGATAAGACAATCCGCCTGTGGGATATTGCCAGTGGGCGTTGTAAGCAGGTGCTTGAGGGACACACGAGTTTGATTACCAGTGTCATGTTTAGCCCGAATGGCAAGCACCTGGCTTCAGGAAGTTTGGATAAGACGATCCGCCTTTGGGATATTGCCAGTGGGCGTTGTGAGCAGGTGCTTGAGGGGCACACGGAGGGGCTTTTTAGAGTCACGTTTAGCCCGACTGGCGAGTACCTGGCTTCAGGAGGCTGGGATAAGACGATCCGTCTGTGGGATATTGCCAGCGGGTGTTGTGAGCAGGTGCTTGAGGGGCACGCGGGTTTGATTACCAGTGTCATGTTTAGCCCGAATGGCAAGCACCTGATTTCAGGAAGTTATGATCGTACGATCCGCCTGTGGGATATTGCCAGTGGTCGTTGTGAGCAGGTGCTTGAGGGGCATACGGATGTGATTAAAAGAGTCACGCTTAACTCGAGTGGCGAGTACCTGGCATCAGGAAGTGATAATACGATACGCCTTTGGAATGTTTTAACAGGTACGTGCGAACAGGTTATCCCAACTGTAGGTTTAGTCAATAGATTGGGTAGCGTGGTATTTAGTGGGGATGATCAGTATTTAACAGCAGGAGGTGACTCTGACAGTGTCTTTGTTTACCTAAAAGGTGAGGACGATGTATACCGATTAGTCTGGCAGGCCCCGAAATCTAGGGCCTTGTTATTCACGGATTGTAAGATTGACCATACACAAGGCTTAAGTGAACCGCAGCAACGCCTGTTAACTCAGCGCGGTGCGTTAGGCGAACCTGCGCCTGCATGGGTTACGGCACAACCGCAATATTATTTATCGTTTAAGCTCCGTTTAGCGCAAGTCGATGCCTTGAGTTTAAAAACCTCTGAACAAAAGCAAGAAATCCGCTTGCTCAAAAGTGTCTTGGTGGATATTGTGCGCTGTGAGTATGCTTTAGAAGTGCAAAGCATCTTATTGAATTTCAAGGAAACAATCGTGCAGATACAGCATCAACGGGATTATCCACTTAAAGCGCTCAGTGATTTGGTTGAGAATAACCTGCAAATATTATCCAACATGCGTTTAACAAACACTTGTCAAGCAATTCAAATACAATTAACAAAATATGCCACACCAAAATCGGGTAATACGCGTTTGTCCCGAGCGAAAAAAAATCTAGCCCTTAAGTTAGCCAATCGCATAGGAAATGAGGACTCTTCGTTTCAACATGTATTTGACCTATTAGTGGACGCTTTACAAGTGGATGCAGATATTTGCAATGAATTTAATAAATCACCCAGCAAACTGACCCGATTGATCAAAAAACTATTGAAGGTGGTTAACGATCAAGCTGATCAGGCAGACGAGACAATAGTGATGGATAGCAATGTCCAATATTTATTGTATCCTGATGAAAATAAAGCAGGGTGTAGGATCTCCTAAACCCTTGTGTGCAGGCACAAAGAAAATAGGTTTTTTAGCGCTTTTTCTAAAAGCCAATAAGAGGTATGTTTAGATATGGGACCAAATCCAACGAACTTCCGCTAGGCCTTGTTGGGTAAAGGCCTTAGCTCGCCATTTGGCACTTTTTTAAAGACCTAATGAGACCTCCGGGGTGAGTAGACCGACCGGATCACTCACCCCGGAGGTCTGGTTCGCTAAAAAAAGAATCTGCTCATTAATTTTTTCAAGCGATCGGGTTGCGCGCTCTACCCTTTCAATTTCAGATAATTGTTTGCTGGTCGGCTTTTGGGTGCGCCATTTTGATCTGAATGTAAGCGAAGGATACAATCCACAATCTCGTCATCAAGTACATGAGGACGATTTTTACAGCTTTCCAGATTTTTTAATTGCTCTTCTGACTCCAACAACTGCCCTTCACTCATTTCAAGGTAGAGTGGCAGCATATCCAGGTTGCACCAGTTAGGTTGCTTGTTCATTTATACTTTTCCTCTGTTTGAGCTCCTGGGACAAAACCGTCTTTTGTTCACAGAAAACATTGTTGGTCTGTGAAGGTCAACCCTACTCTATCTGTAATGACTCGCTGATTATTCGTTGCTTACTTCATCACAATAATTCCTTTCAGAAAATTCTCATAGAGATGAAATAGTACGCTCATTGAAGTTGGACGTCTGGTATCTATTGAAATGCTCTTCTGATTATTGAAGTTGTCTTCTGAAACTGACAGCATTGATTTTAACCCATGCTAAATCTTATGATGATCGTCGAGATTGATAGGGCTGATATGGCTATTTTTAAAACCCCACGCTAACAAAAACAATCTAAAGGGAAACAATAAAGGTTAATTATTATGCAAACTCCCCAACGTTCAGAATCCTTACTTTACTTGAATGATGTGCTTGAGCAACTCAACGAAAATGAAATTGCCGTGTTAAACCTCGCGTTGATGCGTCTACCCAGCGACGAGTTTTTGCCTGAAGCTACTCATACCTTGAGCGGGCATACGAGTTCTGTTTATTGTATGGCCGTGTTGCCCGATGGGCGCATCATTAGTGGCTCTAATGATAAGACGTTGCGCGTGTGGGATGCTGAGAGCGGACAGTGCCTGAACACCTTGAGCGGGCATACGAGTTATGTTTCTTGTGTGGCCGTGTTGCCCGATGGGCGCATCATTAGTGGCTCTAATGATGAGACGTTGCGCGTGTGGGATACTGAGAGCGGACAATGTCTGAAAACCTTGAACGGGTATTCGGGTCCTGTTTATTGTGTGGCCGTGTTGCCCGATGGGCGCATCATTAGTGGCTCTTATGATAAGACGTTGCGCGTGTGGGATGTGAGACGAGGATTATCGTTGAATGTTCGAATTGATGAAGAGGCGGTAGAGGAGATTGTGAGCGTCGGGAATTGTCATATTAATTAAGTGATTTTGGTGTGAGCAAGGCAATATCGATGGGACAAAAAATGGTTCATTACATTTGTCATTTTCAGAAGACAATTTCAATGAAGATTGAGACCTATCGTATAAAAAACTCGGCCACAAGCGGCTTGGCGCCACAATAATTCAAGTCGAAAGACCTATTGGGATTTCTCATAAAGTTGAACCAATTTGTTACTTGTCTTGATAAAGACTTCCAGAAAAGCAGGATCAAATTTGTTTGCAAGACCTTCTGAGCTTTTATCCTGCATTTGCTTTAGAACTGCCTCATGCGATTTGAGGTATGTTTAGATATGGGACCAAATACAACGAACCGTTTATAACATTTTGTGTTGCATGGTTTATTTCGATGTTTTTCGATGAAGGGGCTACAAAACTATATATTCATTAGGTCTTTAAAAAAGTGCCAAATGGCGAGCTAAGGCCTTTACCCAACAAGGCCTAGCGGAAGTTCGTTGGATTTGGTCCCATATCTAAACATACCCCTAAAAGGCACTTTAATCATGCCGAAGATATCAGACAGGGGAGGGTTCATCGGAGTTCAGGAGAGAATCAGCAAAGGTCAGTGGGATAAAGCGGATATGAAAGCACTGGTAGTTCATATCAGAAGTCAGGCAAGGGCACAGTCCTGGTCGTTAACGCAGGATCGGCACCAAGGTAGGGGCAGGTCGAGATGAGCTATAATTTGATTTATAGCGGATTGTAATTTAAGGATAAATTTAAATGGAAAGTATGCGACTTAATAAAGCTCTAACAGATTTACGTAGTCGTGTTGATACTTTAGCTAAATCAGTTTTTTTGATTTCTGGGGCTTCAATTACTCTTTCTGTAAATTTGTACCTAAATAACATTACAAAGTTAAAAGAGGTGGTTTGTTACTTAAAAGTTAGCTGGGTATCTTGTCTTATCTCAATCATATTATTTGTATTAGTTATTGGATTTCTGATTCTACAAGCCTTTATTAACACAGAGGCTTATAGGAAGAAAAAATTAAACAGGGAAGAAATCACGATTAAAGATCACCCAACAAGGTGTTTTGATTATCTTGCCTTTTTTTCAGGCTGCTTGGGTTTTTCTTTCTTCATTGTCGGAATGTTTTTTTTAATCTTAGTGGCATTTTCTTTATAAGGGATTAACTGGTATGTCTGATGATTTGTATGATGTAAGTTCGAGCCTGGAACAGTTTAATGTAACCATCGAGGTGTTTCAGGGTAAATTTCGAGGTGAAAATGATTTTTATAAGTACAAGGGATCTTTTTCTACTGATGGTCTAATTTTAAAAGGTGTTGTCTCGATAACAGATAAAAATACGGGGAAGCAAGAGTTTGTGCGCTTATATAGCTCTTCTTTTCAGGATAAAAAATTTAAGGCTACTGTAAATATAAAAGGGAAAAAGTTGAATTTAACGTGTCAAAAAGCAAACTCTCAGGCAGATCTTTCTTAAATTGAGAGGACGGTTTTTATCAGCTTGTTGTTTTATTAGGTGATCGAATCCAACGTCATATACAATGATGGTCATATCAAGCTAGCATAAGCCGTAAATGATGAAACAGAAAGACAGAAAGCAACGAGGAAAAGTAGACAGGACAGCTATGTTTCCTGCCTCTCCAAACAGATCAGAACTACCAAAAGACTACATTGGCTGGTTATCTGATCTAAAGTCTAATATTGCGAAAACCAGACTCCAGGTCTTGTTGTCCAGCAATGCGGCTATGGTTTTGCTTTACTGGGATATTGGTCAGCGTATTTTAATTAAACAAAGTGAGCATGGATGGGGCGCAAAAGTTATTGATAGGATTTCTTATGATTTAAAAGAAACCTTTCCTGATATGAAGGGCTTTTCACCTCGAAATCTAAAATATATGCGAGCTTTTGCGAGTACTTGGCCAGACCTCTCAATTGTGCAAGAGGTGCTTGCACAATTGCCCTGGTATCACAATATTGCTTTGCTAGAAAAGCTAAAGGTGCCTGAAGAGCGACTTTGGTACGCAAAGCAGGCTTACAAGCATGGATGGTCTCATAACGTTTTAAAAATGCAAATTGAAACGAAACTGCATCATAGGCAAGGAAAAGCTCAAAATAACTTCGCTACAACACTACCAAAAACTGATTCAGATTTAGCTGTTCAAGTATTTAAAGACCCTTACTTGTTTGATTTTCTAGGCACTGATGCAACCAGGCGTGAATCAGAACTTGAACAGGGGTTAGTTTCTCATATTCAGAAATTTTTACTGGAACTTGGGCAGGGTTTTGCTTTTGTTGGCCGGCAAGTACATCTAGAACTGGGAGATCAAGATTTTTACCTAGACTTATTGTTCTACCATTTAAAACTACGCCGTTACATAGTTTTAGAAATCAAAGCTCGAAAATTTCAAGTAGGTGATGGTGCCCAACTGGGTATGTATATGACGGCTGTTGATAAACTGCTGAAACACTCAGATGATAAGCCAACTCTAGGTCTACTACTGGTGCGAGAAAAAAATGAAATCTTAGTTGAATATGCATTAGGTGGTATAAAACAACCGTTAAGTGTTGCAGAGTGGGAGACGAAGTTAACACAGTCGCTACCGAAAAACTTACGCTCCAGTTTGCCGACTGTGGAAGAGCTAGAAGCTGAGCTAGCTTCAGAATTAAAGAATTTTGATGCTTAATAGTAGACCTAATATCAGAGAGGAAAAGGCTAGTAATTAAAAAAACACGAAGCTTTGCTTGTAGAGCGTTGATATGCCACTTGATGTCAATTATTTAAGGATATCCATTCATGTTAGAAAAAATCTTTAATGTTAGAGAAAATAGACAAGGTATTTTTAATATTTTCATGAAACATGGTGTGAAGGACTCGGCTGTTATGGTGCAGACTGAATACTTTAAGCTTTCCTTTATGAAAATGCTTACTTTTGGGATTGATAGACAAGTTTCTCAAACTCAACGGGAAGAGATGGAGAGGGAGTTATCTGAATTGCTAAAAATTTCAGTATCTATCTCTTTTGTTGACATCGTAGAGCAAGGAAATATCAATTATTTATTTCACTATTTAAATAAATATGAGAAAGACTATGTTTTTTATCAAAAAATCACAGAGTATTGTAATGAAATTGATCTCTATTCGGATAAAAACTATTACGAAATAGATCAGCTTATTACCTGTTTTTATAACGATAGGGCTGAGATGGAAGTCCTTTTTAAAGACCTGTTTGAAAAGGAAGTTGATGAGGCCATTAAGCTCTCTGAACAGTGGAATCCTCACTACGTTATAGAAAAAGAACTTACTGATGGGCGATTAGAAAAAATATTACAACTGGAAGATAAAAAGGAAAGACGTCTTTTTTATATAAATACTTTCAGTGATTCAGGAGATACTTGTTTACATGTAGCAATAAAAACCAAACAGATGGAGGTGTTTAATCGATTGGTTAGCTCTGGTGCAGATTTGTGGGTTAAAAATAGAGCTGGCGTTCTGGTTTATGATTTGATTAAAGATACAGATTTTTTTAATGAAATTTATAAAAATTTCATGGATGAAATTAGATTTAATATTGCAGATAGTTTGAATAAATTGCTAGACAACAATGAACAAACACTTCTCTTTTTAAAATCAAACTTCCCTATGGATGAAAATGAATATATCTCAAAAGATAAGCTAAAGGAAACGCATATAGCCTCCCTTTCTCATATTGCTTATGCAGTTTTTGCTTTTGATGAAGATGCCGATGATATCTATGAATTGACTTCACCAAGAGTAATGCTTGATGATTTGGTACTATCAGAGAAAGAGAGGACTATTATAGATTTTTCAAGAGATTATCATCCATTTTTACTGATTTTAAAAAATGATCAAAAGAATCTTGAGATTTTTTTGGAGACAGGAAAGAAAGATAACCTATACAACAATATCAATAATATGAGATCAGTGTCAGGAGACACCTTGTTACATTATGCCGTCAAATGTGGGAAGGAAGATATATCCGCCATATTATTGAGGTTTGATGCAGACCTGATGATAAGAAATAATCGAGGTGCATTAGCCTTTACACCGAAAAGCACAGATTTGGAAGCAAATCAATCATTACCTTATCAAACAGGTATTCAATACCCCGAACACATTTTGGAATTTCCAGATGCCATGGTTGATATACTGCGCTTTGAAGAAGAGATAGCAAAAAAGGTCAAAGAAAACCAGTTTATGGAGATATATTTTTTATCTAAATATGCTGGTCACAAATATAGTCATGAGGAAAATGTTAGGCACTTCCCACCCACATCCGTCGTTTTATTTTTGGTTGTCGATAATTATAAGCCCAAAGAACGAATCAAGAAGATGCTGTCCAATTTCAAGAAATTTATGTTTGATTTAGTAAGAGAGGCTAAAATCAATTGCGCTCCGCACATTGCCTATGTTTCAGAAATTGAAAAGGAAAAAAAATTCAAACCTTACAGTGGACAAGTTTTTTCCCTTCAAGAGGTTTCAGGCTTTTATGAAGAAGCAAAAAATAAAGCTGAAGAGATTGAAGCCTTTATCCACAATAATGGTATTCACGAAACACTTTGGGAAGAGGTGGAGACATCTATATCACCTAAACTTACTTCGTTCACAGGAGAAGACCTCTATAAATTTGTTGAGTATTTAGAAGAGTGCGAAAGTTATGATGGATTAAAGCATGATTTGAGAGAGACTTTTTCTAAGATACCCTACCTACTTGAAATTATTTTAAAAGACTGTGTTGAGGAGAGTAAAAAGTATCCAAAAGGCATGCACATTTTGGATTCGTTTGAAAAATATGAAGCCAATTTTGATCTTCTCAAAGAGTACGATTCCAACCGAGTAGCTACATGGGCTCCCACATTATCCCAAAGGGTTAATCCCTCTTTAAATAATATCAAAAATTTCTTTGAGCAATTATTCAGCTTAATGGATAACTTCTTAAGTGATGATGAAAATCAAAAAGTTTTTGATGCAGAGAGGGATAACTATAAGAATTTTTTTGAACTTGTAGAAAATCTGTCAGGTGATAGAACTAAATGGATTGGAACTATTTTTATCGATCAATTTGATATAAGCAAGGAAGACAAAACGCTCTTTCAGGAGAAAATGTCTAAATACCCTATTATTGAGGATGTTTATCACTACTACCTCCTTTCAATATTTAAGAAGAAAAGCGCTTTTCATGGTGCAAGAACGGATTCCAGTTTCGATATTCTTACCATGAAAAACAACATCCATGCACTAGGGAAAAAATTTGAAGAATTTCTTGATAGTGTGAATATCCCAACGGAGTATGCTGTTTTTCATTTATTGCCTTCCATGCCTGAAGAATTAAAAGACCCTATTAAACGCCTTTATTTTAATAATGAGTATCGGGAAGCCCTAAAATTGGAGGCCTTAAAAAAGCAAATCATGTGGAAAGTAAGGGATTTTATTAACTTTCGAGCGTCTAGTCCAAGTGAACTTGACAGATTGATGAAAAGCTTCAAATTTCCAAGCGCATTTTCCGATGCAGAAATAGAGTTTTTTATCGCTTTGGCGCGCGATGCTGAACATATAATGGAAAATCATAAAACAATTTACAATTACCTGGAACCCACATGCCAGTCAATCATGAATAATATGTTAAAAAATTGGCTGCCTTATAATGTATTGTTTGCATCCATGATGAATAGCTTGGACTATATTGGGCATTGGGGTACAAGCGATTCACATATAATCGAATCATATAATGTCATCATTAATTACCTTGAGCAGATTAAATTTGATTTTTTCCATGAGATTCAATTCACTGAAATTAAACTTCCATTGAAAAATTCTTTATTAGCAGAATGTGTACACAAGGGGAAATATCAATCCTGTGTACTTCTTCTTAATTTAGGTGTTTCTCCAATAGCTTATTTAGTAGGCAAACAGCGTATTCAAGAAATGAAAAGAGTAGCAGAAGAGTCCCATCTGAGAAAGCTGAGCCAAACTCCAGAAAATCAGATAGGGCTATTAAGAGAAGAGCATCAGTCGCTACTTTTAGATCAGCAGTCACTTAGGAAATGGACTGAAGTGAAAGTAGATTTGCTTGAACGAGAAATAGAAAAAAATAGGGTAAATATAAATGACCTTAAAGCTGTTTCAGGCATAATTATTGAAATGGTTGAAAAAAACACAGCGGATATTAAAAACAACAAAACGGGCTTAGACACCATTGAGGTGTTGCGTTCATACTTAATCAATATGGAAGAAGAACTGAATGGTGAAATTGCCGTATTGGTAGAAAAAATAGAAGCCAGTGATGAAACGATAAAACGTCTAATAGGGGAAGAAGTAAAAAGGTTGGAAATCCGGCTTGAGGAAACCAAACAATCTTTCAGGATTTTAGATTTTCAACAAGAAACATTAGAAATGTCTCATCGCATTTTGGAAGAAAAGGTCAATTACTTTCATCGAAATCATCAACCAGAGTATTTTGTTGAAGATGATTTGATTGTCCACTACGAGGGGTTTCAGAAGAAAAAACCAAATAAAGCATTGCCATTTTTCAGAAGTGTAGTTGAGGATGCGCCTGTTGAACTAAGAGAGGCCAATGAAGATATAGAGCCTAAAAAGAATCTTGCTACCTTGTCTATTGGGATATTTTACGAGTCTACAGAAATTTTTCCAGAAGAGACTATCACAAGAAGACGCTTCGGTTTTATCCCTCTAAATTTCGATGGTCGGAATAAACTGGGATTTCAAGGATCTTGTAAATTTACGCATAAGAGTGCGGAACAATTATCAAATGCTATTATTGAGATGATAAATAGAGGGCATCGTATTGGGAGTGATCACAGAGACGGTGGATCTGATCTGGTAACGCTTGATTTTATTGATAGTGATCGCGTAAGGCAATCATATAAATACGGTTATTATAAAGGAAAAAAAAATGGCAAGACAAACCGATATCCAACACCACACAGCCATTCTGAACAGCATCTTTATCAAGCATTAAATGTTTATGATATTTCCAACTTGTTGTCTCAATTCCATGAAAAGTATTCAGATTTTAAGACGGGATGTAAAATTTATGCTGTGACCTTTGATCTTTATTCCGATAGGACTATGTGTGATGGCTGTAAGACCTCTGCTATTGCTTTGCAGAATCTACAGAATGAAGAAGGCTATATGTACACAAACAGTAGTATAGATAGCTTCTTGGACTCAATCTTCAATATTAAAAAAAGTGAAGCCGTTCAACGCTTGCTAGAAGCAATGGATAATAAATCGGAAGAAGATTTAATCAAAGAACTAAATAGCTTTTACTCACAGCCCATGAAACTTTTAGCAGAAACACTTGGTATTTCACTTTACTTCTGGCAAATGAGTGATAACAATCACCTTATTTTCGATGGAATTCATAACCGTGGTGGCACCGAAAGGAAAGACATTCTCATGATTGGGGAAAAATTATTTCCTATAGAATTTATGGGTTATGGTGATGCGTTGCCAAATGGCTCTGAATCTGTCCCACCTTGCTACAGCTTTTTAGCTAAATTCAAAGCTTATGTTCAAAAAGAGGGATATAAATTACCTAAAGCTAGAATAGAGGGGGAGGATGAAAACACACTTTATGCAGTAACCCGAGCGGTGACACATGAGTTGGATGGTGGTTTCAATAGATTTGGAGAACCTAAACACCCCTATTTATACGAGGATCCAAAGTCGAAAAACATTAAGCTACTAGAAAATATGGGAATTTTTGAAATCATTGACTCTAGAGAGTCTAATATAATTAATTCAACTCCAACCGTTGGTGGTAGTTATAATTTTTCTAATAAGCGAAATTAGTGTGGTAAAGAAAACGAGGATTTTTTTACTACTATGATTGATTTCGATCTGCTACCATTTTGCTAGGCTTGAAAAGCAAACAAACGTTGGCAAATAATCAAAGTAAATTTTATTATGCTGCTTTAGAGTTTTTTAACGGATTTGAGGGCTATGGAAATTGGACAAATTCGGGTACCATAGAAGATAATAACTCACCTAACGCGCTCCCCATTGACTAATGCTGTAAATTAATTAAATTTTGTTCATTGTTTTTAAAAGGAAAAGGACGATGAACAAACAACTATTAGATATTTATAGCGATTATCTGATTAGCCAAAATCATCATGCGACGGCTACGGGCTTGTCAGCGATGCTGGATGGAGAGATCAGTCACGATCAAGTCAGTCGGCTTTTGCGGGCAGAAGATTATGGTGGTAAGGAGCTTTGGAGTTACATCAAGACTGAGGTGCGCCGCCATCAGGAAGCTAGAGGAGGTGTTCTGTTGCTGGATGATACCATCTCAGAGAAAAGCTATACGGATGAAAATGAGGTCAATTGTTGGCATTTCTCGCATGCCAAACATCGACATGTAAAAGGGATCAATCTTCTTTCATGTCTTGTTCGTTATGGGGACGTAGCGCTTCCTGTGGGGTATGACATTGTGAAAAAAGATATCCTTTATTCTGATATTGAAACTCGTAGGCGAAAGAGAAAATCCAGTATCAGCAAAAATGTCATGTTTCGCTCTCTCGTTCAGCAAGCTATTGATAATCAGGTGCTCTTTGATTACGTGCTGGCTGATAACTGGTTTGGCTCAAAAGCAAATATGGTTTTCATTCATGAAGCTCTGAACAAAAATTTTATTTTTGGTATCAAGTCAAATCGGTGCGTAGCATTGACAGGACAAGATGCTAAAAGCGGTCAATTTCAACAGATTAATTCACTGGACTGGAACGACGGTGACTGTCTCACTGTCTATCTTAGGGATGTGTTTTTCCCTGTTAAGCTTCTCAAAAAAGTCTTCACAAACGAGGACGGATCCATTGGGACGCTTTATCTGGTCACAAATGATTTGTCAATTGATGCTGACCGCATCTACGAAGTCTACCAAAAACGGTGGCGAATTGAAGAGTTTCATAAATCTATTAAACAAAATGCCAGCTTGTCAAAGTCTCCTACCAAAACCACTCGCACCCAATGTAATCATCTGTTTGCCTCAATGATCGCTTTTTGCAAGCTCGAGCTTTTGAAAGTAAAAACTTCTCTGAATCATTTTGCCATTAAACAAAAATTGCTCCTCAAGGCTAATCAAATGATGTTTAACGAGCTGCAGCTCTTGAAAGCCTCTGCGTAAGGTGAGTTACGTACATACACTAATGCCATTGCACAAGAGGCTTTACGAGAGATCTCATCACTCCCGCGGCTGGTTAAAATAATAGGAACTGTCGCACCCATCACAATGCCGGCGGCTTCCATGTCAGACATATAAGTCATTTGTTTATAGAGCATATTGCCAGATTCAACATCGGGTACGACAAGAATGTCAGCATTACCCGCGACTTCAGAATGAATATTTTTTTCATGTGCAGATTGAATAGAGATTGCATTATCCAACGCGAGCGGCCCATCTAAAATACCGCCCATTATTTGGCCTCGTTCTGCCATTTTACATAACGCAGTAGCATCCAGCGTGGAAGGTATTTTTGCATTGACCGTTTCGACGGCCGACAAAATAGCAACTTTTGGAATACCAAAACCTAAGACGTGAAACAAATCAATGGCATTTTGCACAATATCTTTTTTAGCGTCTAAATCAGGTTGAATGTTAATGGCTGCATCGGTGATAAATAAAGGTTTGAAATAATCAGGCGCCTCCATAAAAAATACATGACTCATTCTTCGACCAGTGCGCAAACCGTTTTCTTTATTAAGAATAGGTTCCATCAATTCGTCCGTATGAATCTTTCCCTTCATAATGGCTTCCACTTTGCCTTCTTTTGCCAGTTTGACAGCCATCTCGGCCGATTCATTGCTATGACGAGTTGCAATGATGGGGTATTGAGAAATATCTAGATTGGCATCGCTGGCAGCAGCGAGAATTTTATCTTTTGGACCGACCAGAATAGGAATAATGAGGTTTTCTTCTGCAGCATCAATAGCACCTCTCAAGGCCAGTGGATCGACAGGATGAACAATGGCAGTCTTAAGCGGGGCAAAATTATTTTTTAATGCAATGAGTTTTTTGTACCAAACCCCCTTAGGTTCTTTCAGAATGACTTCGGGTAATTCAATTCGTTTTCTTTTTATTTTAGTCGTGGGGGCTTTCACAATGGCAACGCCGCTGATCACTGTTTTATCGTCTTGATTGACACACTTGCATTCTAAAGTCACGATATGCTTTTCCGGTTTTTTATCCGTGACCATCACACTCACCGTGACCGTATCACCAGGTGCAACGGGGTGAAGAAATTTAAGTGACTGATCCAGATAAACGGTGCCAGGTCCAGGCAGCTCCGTGCCAAGCACCGTGGATATTAGGGATGCACCCCACATGCCATGGGCAATGATTTTATGGAACCTATCATCTTTTGCAAAGGCTGCATCCACATGCGCTGGATTGACATCCCCCGACATGGCAGCAAAGAGTTCAATATCTTTGTGTGTTAAGGTGTGCTGAATGCTTGCACAGTCACCTATTTTAAGCTCATCAAAAGTCCGATTTTCGATATAAGCCATCTCTGTTCTCCCTCTTCGTTATCAACCCATAATGGAATATCCTGAATCCACATAAAATACTTGTCCTGTGATATTGATGGCAGCGTCGCTGGCAAGAAATGCGGCCAGATTTCCAACATTTTCGATATTCACTAAACGATGTAATGGGGATCGTTTTTCTTCTGCCTCTATATATTCATAAAAATTACGAATACCAGAAGCTGCTCGTGTTTTAATAGGGCCTGGTGATATGGCATTAACCCGTATGTTTTTCTCTCCCAACTCATACGCTAAATATCTAACAGCCGACTCTAATGCTGCTTTAACCACACCCATCAAATTATAGTTTTGTATAATTTTTTGACTGCCATAATAGGTCATCGTCAATATGCTTCCACCCGTTTTCATTAGGGGTTCTGCATATTTCGACATTCGAATCAAGGAATGGCAGGAGATATCCATCGCTTCCAGGAATCCTTCCTTAGTGCAATCGACGACTCTACCCTGTAAGTCAGATTTAGGTGCAAAGGCAATGGAATGTAACATGAAATCCAGTTTTCCCCATTGTTTGCGAAGGGCTTCAAATAAAGCCGCCATCTCCTCTTCTTTTCGAACGTCACAGGGAAGAATAATCGGTGATTTTAATTGTTCTGCGAGAGGGCGCATGAAAGGTTCTGCATTTTCATTCAAAAATGTAGTGGCCAATTCTGCATTGGCTTCGCAGAATTTTTGCGCACATCCATAGGCAATGCTGTGTTCATTCGCGATGCCAATGACCAATCCTCGTTTTCCTTTTAAATCGATTAACATTTATTTTTCCTTATTTAATGTGATATGGCTTGTTGATCAAAGGAGGGATCTAAAATCCTGTAAGCAAGCAGCTTTATACGATCACTCACAAGCGCCCATATCAGTGCATATCCCCAAACGAATAATGCCCAACTCCAACCAAGGGGTGGCATCAGAAACCCGTAGACTGCGATTAAAGTCGCCACGATTTGTGTGCCAAGCACAGCTACCCATAAGATTCGCGCAGGGCGTATGGACCAGAATGGGCCGCGCGTACGGGTAAGGAAGATGGTCATGTGTCCAGCCACAGACAGCATCAGATACATCATCGGCTGGAGATGCTTATGGTCAAGATGAAAAACGCGGTCACCTAGGTAGAACAGGCCAAATGCAGCTATGGGGCCAATGATGCCCAGCACGGTAGCAATCCCCAGTACTAGACGCATGTTCCAGGCCTCTGGCTGATTCTTGTAGTGGACATTGTCATAGGCAATGGACAGGATAGCACCGTCATTGAGCAATGCCAGCATCACGATCATCACTGCCGTCAATGGATAAAAATTGAAGATGAGGATCGCCAGCGTCATGAACAACAGCACGCGCAGCGTCTCAGCGATGCGGTAGATTGCATAGCTATTCATCCGCTGGAATATTTTTCGGCTTTCCTTGATCGCATCAATAATCACCGAAAGGCCAGGTGTCATCAGTACAATGTCTGCCGCCGCGCGTGCCGCGTCCGTTGCATCCGAAACAGCGATGCCACAATCAGCTTTTTTCAACGCAGGTGCATCATTCACTCCATCGCCTGTCATACCGACGATATGACCACATTTTTGCAGAAGATCCACAATGTGGAACTTCTGTTCTGGGAATACCTGAGCAAAACCGTCAGCCTTCTCGATGGATTTTGCCATCGCTGCCGTCTCTTTCCGTTTGGTATCACCTAAGCTGCTGGCATCAAGAATATCTGTATCCATCCCCAATTTCTTGGCAGTTTCCTGTGCGATGGCCAGTTGATCACCCGTGACCATCTTGATCTTTACGCCCATCTGTCCTGCAGTCTCGATGGTTGCCTTAGCATCTTTCCGTGGTGGATCAAACAGGGGTAGCACGCCTAGAAACTGCCATGAGCCTTTGGTATCAGAGCGCGCCACGCCCAAAGAACGAAAGCCACGTGCCGCAAATTCGTTGACCGTCTTCTCAACGGCAGTCTTCGTCTCGGTTGCATTGGTCGACAATTCCAAAATTACCTGTGGTGCACCTTTAGTTACCTTAAATTCTTTTCCATCTGTTCCCTTGATGGTGGCTTCGGTGCGTTTATGAACCGAGTCGAATGGCTGGAAATGGAGCATCTTGTAGCCTTCCAATGCCTGGTCATTCTTTAGGCCGCCCAAAACAGCCAGATCAATGGTGTCGTTATTGTCCATGCGCGACGCCAGCGCGGCATTAAGAATGACTTGTTCAGCAGGGATATCATTGACGCTGAAAGGATCTCCCAACGTCAATTTGTTTTGGGTCAGGGTGCCAGTCTTGTCCGCGCACAGTATATCCACACCCGCCAATTCCTCGATGGTCACCAGCCGGCTTACAATCGCCTTTTTCTTGGCAAGCAGGCGTGCGCCGACTGCCATCGTCACCGACAACACTGTCGGCATCGCTACGGGAATCGCTGCCACGGTTAGCACTAGGGCGAATTGGAGCGTGGTTAGGATCGGGTCACCGCGAAAAATCGAGACAGTAATAATTACTGCTACCATAATGACCGCGAGGATGATGAGGTAATTACCAATCTTTAGCACTGCGCGTTGAAAATGGCTGACAGTTTGCGCTGCCTGCACCAATTGCGCCGTTTTTCCGAAATAGGTGTTTGCGCCGGTGGCGTAGACCAGTGCGCCAATTTCACCCTGACGAATGATTGAGCCGGAAAACACGGTATCGCCGGGTTTTCGTTCAATGGGTAAGGATTCTCCTGTCAATGCAGACTGATCCACCTCAATCGGGTCACCTTCAAACAAGCGTGCATCTGCCGGCACAATGTCGCCCAGTCGCAGACGGATAAAATCGCCTGGCACCAAATCACGCGCCGGAGGATTGACCCAATTCCCATCACGTTTCACCCTGGCTTTGATTGCTAGCTTAGCTTTCAGCGCAGCGATGGCATTACCCGCCTGGTATTCTTCCCAAAACCCAACCACAGCATTGGCCAGAAGCAGAAAAAGGATAATAGCAAAGCCCGGCCAATGCCGAGCTACTGCGGAAAGGATCACTGCCGCCTCGATCATCCACGGGATTGGACCCCAAAAATAGGTGAGGAATTTCAGAAATGGATTGGTCTTCTTTTCTTCAATTTCATTGGACCCATATTGAGTTAGGCGTTTCTTTGCCTCGATTTGGCTTAAGCCTTCTGGTGATACTCTTAATTTTACCTGCAATTCCGGCATGGAAAGGGATTTCAGATCATCATTTGTATTAGGCTGATCAGTATTAGGTTTCATCACGCGCACTCCCTATTTTTGAAAGACATAGGTGCCTGGAGCATCATCGAGAATCTTATAACCTTGTTGAGAATTTCCTGTGGGTGGAGGCGATACCTTTCCTCTAGAATGACTGGCTAGCCATTGTTCCCATGCAGGCCACCAGGATCCTTCATTCTCTGGCGCTTTTTGTTGCCAAAGTTCAGGAGAAATATGCTTCTCTCTTTTTTTATGCGTCATGAGTTGATAACTACGCCCAGGATGACCGGGTTCGTTAACAATGCCAGAATTATGGCCTGTATTCGTTAATACAAAGGTGACATCCGATTCAGTAAAGAAATGAACTTTATAAACAGATTTCCAAGGTGCGACATGGTCCTTTAAAGTGCCCACTGCAAAAATGGGGATATCAATATCCGACAAAGAAAGTGTTGTTTCATCCAGACTATAATGTCCCTCTACAAGATCATTATTTAAAAATAATTTCCTAAGATACTCTGAATGCATCTTATAGGGTAAGCGTGTCGCATCGTAATCCCAAGCCATCAGATCATTGATCGGTCTTCTTGTCCCTAGTTGATAATCCAGAATGATTTTAGACCAGATCATATCAATGGATCGCAGCATACTGAATGTACCTGCCATTTGTGATCCATCTAAATATCCTTTTCCCCACATAATATCTTCGATATAAGCTAATTGACTTTCATCAATGAATAAAAGGAGTTCACCCGCATCTTTAAAATCGACTTGGGCGGCAAACAGTGTGATGGACTTTAATCGATCATCATTTCTTCTGGCCATGACTGCAGATGCAAGCATTAACAAACTTCCACCAATACAATATCCCACTGCATGGATTTTTTGTTGCGGTATAATATGACCCACGGCATCCATCGCATCCATGATGCCAAGATTGATATAGTCTTCCATACTTAAGTCTTTATCTTGGCTTTCAGGATTTCTCCAGGAAATCATAAATACGGTGTACCCTTGATTAACTAAATACTTGACCATTGAATTGTGAGGAGAAAGGTCAAGGATGTAATATTTCATGATCCAGGCAGGCAAAATTAATATGGGTTCTGCATGTACTTTTTGGGTTGTTGGTTCATATTGAATGAGTTCAATTAAGTGGTTTCGATAAATGACTTTTCCGGGCGTAATCGCCACATTTTTTCCAACCTTGAACTGTTCTGAACCCACAGGCGGCTGCTTGTTGATAAGACGTGTCAAATCTTCAGCCCAATTATTGAACCCGTTAACAAAATTCATCCCCCATTTTTTCTGAGTGACATCGATGACTTCTGGGTTCATCCAAGGGAAATTGGAAGGGGCGTAAATATCCAGCGCTTGTCGTGTTGTAAAATTCACAATATTTTCATGATGCTTTGAAACGCCTCTAGTTTTCGTAGTAGCTTCATCCCAGACACGTTCATTCAATAAAAATAATTGGGAACACAGATTAAATGGAAGTTGATTCCATAATGGGCTTTGAAATCGATGGTCTTTCTCTCTTATTTTCACGCAGGGTTCACAGTGTTGACCGCCACAAGATTGCAGGGTGTAGAGAGAAAATTGCGAAAACCTTTGTATCGCATTTTTATAGAGATCGAGGCATTTTTCAGGAGAGAAGGTTAAATGGGTGAGCCAATCAGAATAAGCCAATAAGCAAGCGGCAGGTGATAACCAGCCGGTGAAATGGCTCAAATAGCCGTGTAATATTCTGTCTAAATTAGGGTTTTCAACCTTTGCTGATTCTTTGGAGGGCACATGGGATTTCTTCCTCCTTGAGCTTCTATTCGCTTTTTGTTTTTTTGCAGCGTTCATATCCATTCCTTTCTATTAAACCATCATCTCAATTGCAATCGCAGTTGCCTCGCCCCGCCAACACAAAGTGCTGAAATCCCATGGTGTAATTTTTTTCTATGTAACGCATGATTGCAGGGATTCTATCGAGGCTCATATATAGTATTGTGGTTAACGTAGGGAATTTCTGCAACAAGTTGTCGCAGTTTTGGATGATTCTTATATTCGGTGGGTGCACACAAAAGGATATCAACCTTTGATTTTGACTGACATAGTCTGGATTTTTATAGTTCGGCTGACCCGTTTTTTCATCCCGCGGGATATGATCCAAGTGCCACCCGCCGATACAAGGATACCAACCCTCCATCAACATATGCACCCTGGAAGGCACCATCAAGTTAACATTTTGATGACAAAAAGAGCCCCTTTCCCCAAAATTTAGGCGCAAAAAGCCTGACTAGCTGCGAAATTCCAAATTTCTTTGGCTTCCTTAAATTTTACACGTTGTTCTTGAGCGGTATTTTTATAGCGCCCAACCGCGACAGAAAAGATATTCCGGGTTTTCCCCATCAGAGAAAGTGTTTTCTGTACCCCTCCTGGAGATTTAAATTTGATCAGACATTTCTCTTTTCTTCGAGTGGGCTGATGAGCGTTCTCAACCCGGTTATTCAAGCCTTTATGCTGTCTGTGCTCAGTTCCTTTGCACATATGCTGAATGGGCTTGTTATAACTCTTCAGTTTATCCGTCACAATAACACGAGGTTTTGGGTATGAGCCTAACAGCCTGGATAAAAATCGAGTGGCCGCTCTCTTGTTCCGACATTTTTGAAGTAGAACATCCAGCTCATAACCTTCAGAATCAACTGCTCGCCAGAGATAATAGGGCTCTCCATTGATTTTCAACACCATCTCGTCTAAATGCCATTTATTCCCGGGCTTCGTTTCTCGCTTTTTGAGCACGTCTTGAAATTGATCTCCAAACTTCAAACACCAACTACGAATGGCTTCATGGCTTACCGATATACCTCGATATAAAAGTCGCTCCTTTACATCTCTATAGCTGTCATTGAATCGGTGATAACTCCATACAACCCCAATAATTTCCATCGGAAAACGGTGCCTCTTCGGCTTCTTTTGCAACATCATCAAGGATGACTCCAATATCAATTCCCAGCAGTCTAGCATAATCAGTTAACTTGACGGTGCCCTTGATCGAGGCTACTTTAGTTATTTAGTGCTCTACGAAGCCATGCGAAAAGGCATTCATCTTATTTGTCGCCTGCAGTCTGGAAGCATGAATGAAACCATCAAGTTATTTTGGGAAAGTGATTTAACCGATACCATTATTGATTATAATCCCTCTTCCTCAGTCAAATCAGAAATAAAAAAGCAAGGATATTCTTTGAATTATAAGACAATCCCATTGCGTCTTATTAAATATAAAATTAATGATGAAACCTATGTTTGCGCAACAACACTGATGGGTGAATGCTATCCATTAGATGATTTTCCCCGCGTTTATCATGGCCGATGGGGAATAGAAGAGTTGTATAAAATATCCAAAATGTTTATTGGTATTGAAGATTTTCACAGTAAAACTGAACGAGGAGTCAAGCAGGAGTTGTACGCTCACGTCTTATTGATAAATAGTGAAAGGGCAATGGAAGTATCTTTATCGTGCCATTGCTAAGCGCAAACCTCAGAAATTTTTGATTGATTCCCTTGCTACATTTTTCTGTAACCACAGGCCGGAGAGAGAAGGGTTTCAGCTAATCCTTTAATTCTATAGAAGCTTAATCCTATTAGCGTGTATTTACGGACAATTCTCCCTGGTGCTCTTATTCAGTTTGAAAAAATACGCCAATGACGTATAATATAGGTCTATGGTTATTAAAGAAACATCCGTTTTCACTCGCTTAATTAAAGAAATGATGGGTGATAGAGACTACAATGCACTGCAACTTTCTTTAGTTGCCAATCCAACTCAAGGAGCAGTGATACGTGGTAGCGGTGGACTTAGGAAGATGCGATGGTCAGACTCTTCAAAAGGTAAAAGAGGAGGTTTTAGGCTAATTTATTACTATTTATCTTGTGATAACCAAGTTTTAATGATTTATCTTTATAAGAAGAATCATCAGTCTGACTTAACGCAAGAACAGTTAAAGCAACTTAAACAAGTCGTAGAGGAGGAGTTAAAAAATGAATCATGATGCATTTAATGAATTGCTAGAAAGTACTCGAGAGGCAGGTAAAATTGTACGAGGTGAGCGGAAAGCCAAAAGAATTTTTTCCTATAGCCCTTTAGATGTTAAAAGCATTCGAAAAAATTTAGGCTTGTCACAAGAGAGATTCTCTCAACTTATTCATGTAAGTTCAAGAACACTTCAAAATTGGGAGCAGGGAAGGCGTCAACCGGTTGGTCCTGCATTGGTTTTGTTAAAAGCATTGAAAGAAGACCCTAAGCATGTTATTGCGGCGTTAAATTAAAAAGACAAAGGTTGTTTGCTACATTCAAGCTTTTGGCTCCGTTGCAAAAACTTCATCGAATAAAATTTCCTTGATTTGATCGTCTGTTTTTTATCCAGTTAACCCAAAGAGTGAAATGCTCCCAAATATTTAATTTAATATATCGATTAAATACTTGGGAGCATTTCATTGGGAGAATTAACTCCCCATGAGGCGTTTGTTCAGACAAAAATTATTTCTTAATTTAGGACCCTTTTTGTCGGAACCGAAGGAGGTATTTCAGTTGTTTTTATAGGTCTTGATAATTGTGCCCCTAAGAGCTATACTTTATGATGTAATGATTGTACAAAAAGGGCACTGTCATTGAGAACTTTCAAGATAAAGGTTTTCTCTAAATGGGCAAAAAAAGCTGGTTTGTCTGATGAGGCGCTGAAAAAGGCGCTTGAAGAAATTGACCAAGGTTTATTTGAAGCAGATTTGGGAAGACATCTTTTTAAGAAACGTATCGCGAAATCAGGTCAGGGTAAGAGAGGTGGATATCGAACGATTGTTTTATTTAAAAAGAATCAGACGGCTTTTTTCTTGTATGGCTTTGAAAAGAATAAAAAGAGTAACCTTAGCAAGCAGGAACTAGAAGGTTACAAAATGCTTTCTGATGACTTGCTCAAGTTGAAATCGGAAGAGCTTGCTAAAGGTGTAGAGCAAGGTTTATTTTTAGAGGTAGATAATGATGAATAAATCTCCATTAGAAACTATCCATGACTTGGCAAAAGATATGCATAGTGTTGGATTAATTAGTGCTCGTCGATTTAAGGAGTACGAGGTTTTATGTTTACCTAAAGTAAAAGAGCTAAAACCGGAAGAGATAAAAAAGATACGATTACATGAAAAGTTGAGTCAAGCTGTTTTTGCAAAACTTTTAAATACTTCTTTATCGACGGTTCAGCATTGGGAGCAAGGGCAAAAACATCCGAGAGGTGCAACCTTGAAGTTACTTAATTTGGTTTCTGAGAAGGGCATAGATATTTTAGTATAATGGCCGATAAATCTGATTATCGGCCATGCAGAAAATATCCTTGAAATCAAACGGTTACCTCTGGCCCAGGGGAAGGTTTAGAAAAACTGTGGGCCGCCCCCTGTGTTGTTCTCATTCGTATCATCGCTTTCTTCTTCTAGTTTTTCATGTTTCTCGAATAATTCTTGATATCTTTCAAGTAGGTATTTTTTTCCTTCTTCTAGGTTTTTATTATTATCTAATAAATCTTTATTCTCACCAGTTAACTTCTCAAGTTTTACTTTTTGATATTCATTCGTCCCATATAAAATATTGATCAAGTTATCTTGGTCTTTATTTTCTAATTCTAAACTTTGAACTTTTTCCTTAAGCTGTAAATTTTCGTTAGTTAATCTATTTCTCTCATTCGTATCATCGCTTTCTTCATTATTAGAAGACTTCGATTGATTCCTATAACCCTCATTCTCTTCTTTTAACCTTTTATTTTCTTCAATTAGCTCAATATGTTCTGCGTCTAGCTTTTCATATTTTACGAGTACGTGCTCTATTTGTTCTTCCTGACGTTCATTCTCGCTTCTTAAACCTTGAATTTCGCCTCTTAAACTTTGAATCTCTTTATTTAAACCTTGATTCTCACGTGTTAAACCTTGTTTTTCATCTGTTAATTTCTCAATCTTTGCTTCGTCCTTTGCTTTCTCTGCATATAAATTATGAACCAAGTCGTCTTGTTGTTTTACAATTACATCTAAAGTCTCTGCTCTTTCTTCATAAGCTATACATTGTTTTTTAAGCTGCAAGTTATCATTGTTTAATTCAATAATTTCCCTAGATTGCACTTCAACTACATTCTCCAGCATTACTATCTGAGTATTCCTTTCTTCTATTTCTCGATAACCTCCATTGAGCAGCCTTGTGTTGTAGGTTTGCATATTCACGAATTCTTTGAATCCTTCAAAAAAAACACCTCTCGGTAAATCTGTATGGTTTAAATAGTGTCTGAAAGATTCAACATCATTATCCTTGTAACAGTTATATAATTGCTCATAACATTCCATGACCTTTTCCACAAACTCTTTTGTGCCCCTTTTAGGGTAGGTTGCAATGAAGCTTTTCCAGGGGGGTTGATTAACAGCTAAATAGGCCAAATAAGGCAAAACTTGCTCACCCATCTGTACATCCAGCTCACCCTTTACATCTATAAAAAGTGTCCAAATACTAGATGCCTGATACTCTACCAATAGATTTACTGATTTTGTTTGCTCCCAGCCCGCCATTTGATAAAAGGGAGCTGAGGGGTTAAAGAAAATTTCTGAGAGATTTTCTCTAGATGTTTTCTCTTTAAGAAACTCAAACATACTATACAATATGTTTACCCTGCCTTCTTCTTTCGCTAATCCCAAGACAGACATTCCATTCAAATCTCTCAAAAATGGGTCGGCTCCAACTTCCAGTAATATCCGAACCATTTCTGGTTGATTTTCAATGACCGCCATATGTAATAAGCTTGACCCTTCATCATTGACTAAAGAAGGGCTGATATTACTTTCAATCAGGTTTTTCGCTGCAAATGAAAATAACTCTTCATCCCTTTCAACATTTTGTTCTATTTCATCCAGGGTTATCGCACTATAAAGCAGCTCGGGTGCTTCTTTTAATAAAACTTGTATTTCCTCATATTTCTCTGATAACACCTCTTTCTGTTTTTTGGTTAAATCCAAAAAACTTCCTTTGCAGGATTTTCTCTCTCTTTCAATACTTCTACTTTCTTGACGGGATTTTTCTAGATGATTTTTAAGCGATGCAAGAACAGATTCAAACCAATTAGAATCTTCCTGATTCTGGGTAATATCTAATAAGTATGCTTTTAACTCAGATTCAGCCTTATCAAACACATGATCCAAAAACTCATCATTGTCTTCCTCCTTTCCTGGCAAATCACCCAATATAAGGACTTTACCATCAGATAGAGAAACTCTGTTAAGGTTTTTATTCAATGGTATTTTGAGTTCTACTCTGGCTTCACACTTACCCCTGATTTCTATCAAATCATCAAAGCAAGCATTTTCTATTTCTATCTTTTTTTCTGATAAATGCTCATCATTGACTAATCCATTTTCTATTAAGTCGCTTAGATTTTCATAACGGTCATACCAAGCTACATAAGTCTTAATTTTAAAATCTAAGACCCACTCCTGCTTATTAAAAGAGAATAAATCTTGATCAAGTTTGTTCAGTTTAAAGTTCAGATATTTTTCATAATCCTTTTGAAGGACTCTTAATAACCAATCTGCATTAATTTCCTCGGTAGACCCAGCTTCCCGGATAGACTCAAATAATCTTTGCTCTATATTCAGTCTCAGTGTATCCAGATCAAGTTCATCTATACTGGGCACTATCTCCTCTGGTGCTAAAATATCGTTTTCTTCACCATGCATTTCTTGTGGGGTTAAATTTTGATTTATTTCAGCTGGTTCTGTTGACATTATTTGTCTCCATAAAATTTATTAACTACTCCTCCCCTCCAGTACAAAGACACATAGCAGGCCAGGTTATGAGAAACCTAAAATTTTCTCCTGTTCTTCTGCTTCTACTTCTTGATTCTTCAGTTTATTTCTTACCTGTTCTAGTTTCTCTATTCTAACTATGGCTTTAGCAAGATTTTCTCCTGACTTCTCTTGCTTTTTCCTTAATTCTCCAGTTTCTATTTTTAATTCTCCAGCTTCTATTTTTAATTCTTCAGTATTTACTTTTAATTTTTCATATTCTTTTCCTAGTTCCTTCAGATTTTCCCTATTTTCTTTGAATCCCTGCATTAAGAATTCAATTTCAACTTTCATCTTAGCAGTGTGATCTTCCGCTTTTCCAATGTATCCTTCTAATAAAGCATTAATTTTTCTTAATATTTCATTCTGTTCCTCAACCAGGGCAACCTTATATTCGCTATTGTATTCTTTTTGCAAAGTTAACAAAAATTCATCAACGGCGTCCAAATCCTCTTCCTGAAGGCCATATTCAAAATATTTATCTACTTTTTCTCTGAGATCAATTAACGCCTGCATAATGAGTTTAGATGTTGCAGCATCAAGATCTGATTTGCGGTCAGGATGATACTTCAACGCAAGACTTGTCCAACTCTTTTTAAATTTTCTTTCCGCTTTCGCGATATTTCCTTCATGCGTCTTAAGCTCTATTTTTCCATCATTAAAATCAAGACAAGATTGCTTTGCATCCTTAAGCGCAGAGACAGCAATAGTAAACTCAGAGATAACCTCTTTTTCTATGCCCTTGGTTACATCTGGCATTGAAGTATTTTCTTCCCTATGAGGAACTATTGTTATCCGATCTTTTACCTTTGCTTCTGAATCAACACTCCCTGCCCTGTTTTCCGGCACTATCACCAAAGCACGACTATTAGTAGCTTCCTCTCTTTGGGGAGGCGCGATGAATGAGTTTTTCTTTTTAGGAGTACTTGTTTTTCTACTTTGATGAACAGTATTAGGAGTAACTTTATTGCTAGATCGTGCACGATGATTCGTAGTGGAACCTGTAGTGGAATACCTTTCGACAGGATGTTGTCGGTTAAGGCTGTTATAGGTAGAGCGAGTATAGGTAGGACGAGCATAATGCCTTATAGGATGCTGTCTTTCAGGAGACCCATAATGGATAATGTTGATTCGATGAGGGTCTCGAGGAGTGAAATAAGAGCCTAGCTTCTCACCCATCTCTTCTAAAATTCTGACACCGGTTGCAGCTGCTGCTGTTAGTATACCTGTTGATAGTACACTTGCTGTTTGTGGCGCAAATGATGCACCAAAAGCCATAGCTGATGTCGTGGTTAACCATCCCTTCACTCCTAAATATGCAAACAGGAGTCCTTCGGATAAAGCAGCATGCATACTCATTGGAAGTAATGCGCCTAAACCTTGGAACGCAACAGGCCCTAAAAACACAACGGCTGGCATGTACAATACAATACTGGCTAAATAACTAACCCCTCTGAACACATTACCTAAAATGATTCCGGGAACTCCACCTGCTGACTTGCCTAATGCATAGGCCATGGATGCGGCTTTAATCGGAGAGGTGATCAGCATCCCCACTCCAACCCAAAGCTTGCTGACTGCATATACCAAAGATAAAGCTGGAAAAGCAATGACACCTGCTGCGATCCCTAATCCCTGTTTGATGCCACTCCACTCTCCTATCTTTGAAGCTAAAGCATGTATCCCTACCCCTGTCACACTATTTAATAAATCAGGAATGACTTCTGTAATAACCTTCAGAAGGCTTACGGGTGTGGTTAAGCAAAAACGGGCAATATTAAATAATGCAGCAAAAGGCATCAGGAAAAGCAGAAAATCATGATCTTTATTCCAACCTATCAAATCCTGCAGAAGTTCTTTTAAGGTTGGTTTTCTGATCGAACCTCCTCTTTCATCTTCTCTAAGACGATTGGGTAAACCAAAAAAACTGGTAAGCCCTGACTTGAGATCATATTCCTTTATGACATCTCTTTTAACGACCTTATGACCGTTCACGGAAGCTTTAGATGACAATGGTACAACCCCATCGCCTGGATAGGCATCAAAAAAGACTTTTTTTAGTAGTATATTGAATAAATCACTTTCGTTAGTCCGCAAGCCTGCTTCTCTGTAAATGCTTTGTTTTGTACGGGGTAGAAAATAAGTTTTTAATCGATCCAAAAAGCTGCGCTGCTCTTGAGCCATTCTTTGCCCTCCTCTTCTGACTATTATTCAGTTATCTCAGTCATGGAATGCTTAAATAATACTTCAAAACCCCTTAAAAAGCCAATAAACACTAGCATTTCCCGTGAAATGTGAATGGGTGAGCAATGTCTCACAAACCAAAACGCAAATAGATGCTTTTTAGGTTTTTTTGTTTTTAATACAATAGATTGTTAGGTGATTGACTTACTCATTTGTCTCCATTCCCTCCTTTCTTTTAGCGTAAGTTAAATTTCTATTGTCACCTTGCCTCCGGAGTCCATCTAACTGGACTCCGGTTTTTATCATCTTTTTCTGCTTCGACCCTCTGTTAGATTTTGTCTGTTTTGCATAACCTGCCCTCTTGCATGTTTAAGCACAGCCACCAAATCTTCTCTCTTGAGCTGATTACTTTTCATCCGCTCTGATATCTGCTCGAATCCTCTCCTCTGCTTGATCGTAATATCTTCGCTTAAACTGGCGTTGGTAAAACCTCTATCAGCCACGATTTTCTCTGCGATTTCTCCTGCCTCTCGATTACACTCAACAGCCTCTTTGGAATATTCCCTGGCAACCTCGGGATTTTCAGACAGATGTTGCATCTTTTGATTGAACAGACGACCAACCTCTGTTTGCTTCTCAACATAATCTTGCAACTTTTGTTTTGATTCCTGATCTAATTCATAACCAGGGATGGAGAAGGTCTGCTCTCTTGATTCCAACCGTTCTCTCATATTATGACAAATATCATCAAGGTCATAAGCTGATAAAATGGTATCCATCTCAAATGCCTGCTCAAACCGCTCCTTAAGCTCTGAACCTCTAAAAAGTCTTGCAAGCTCCTTTTGCTGATGGTCAGAAAGAAGATCAGGATAGTTTCTTAAAATAAAGTGGACATCATACACATCTCTTGCCTGCGTCCTGCCTTTGAGAGCCTCAACCTTTTGATCAGCCAAAACCGGTAATTGATAAACCTTGATTCCATTTACCAGATGGGAAGGTTGTAATTCCTGATTCCGATAGGACACTTCTATTTTCAGACGATTGCCCTGGCTGATAGGGGTATCATAAACCACACGGTATCTTGTCGTTGTATCGGTATTTTTAGGAGTATCAATAGACCTGATTTTAACTGGCGCTTTAACAGCCTGCCGGATACGATTTTCAAGATTTATCTTTTTAGTGCTGTCAAAATCTAAATCTTCCGAATGACGATCCAGTCCATAGGCAAGCAGTAAGGCAGTTCCACCTTTTAAGACAAGCGGTGTATCTGAGACAGCTTTGGCAATTGATGACATCACATCAACATGCCACTGATTATCATCAAGGTTATTTTTGGTTAAATCATCTTGAGCCATTGCTCTAAAAGCTCCTGTTCTGGTTTGGATAAGTGAGATTCAAGTTTTTGGATATGCTGAAAAAGCTTTTCTTTTTGCCAACCGGTATCAAACCATCTATCGATTTCAATATAATTTGGAATCTGTTGATTTTTGATGGAAAGATAAATCATGTCCAGGATCGCCCTGTAGTGATTTGCAGCATAAACTTCTTCGTCTAAAGGAATATTAACGCCAAGCTTTCTTAAAATGTCAGAACACTCATAAACTCCAAAGCTTCCCAAAATAGCATTGGTATTCCAGCGCTCCCCTGCACCTGCTATAAAAATCTTAGGTTTCTTACTTCCCCTTCCAAAAAATGCCTCTCTAAAATGCCAATCTCCATGACTTTCTTCAGATGGGATATTAAGTGCTGTCATTCCTGTTAAATAACGACCTTGATGGGTACTTAATAGCTTAGACATTTTCTTCAACCAGTTGTGGATTCTGTTTATTATACTCTGCTCTCAAGACTTTTTTGCCTTCCAGTGGATTTGGATCAAATTTGCCTGCAAAGTCAGGATGGTAAATGTATTGTACTTTTCGGCAATGAATGGCCTTGGTATGTCTTAGAAAAACATACTGCTCATCGATGGGAAGTTCTCTGATCTTGTTCATAGGGATAAGGTCAACGCCCGTCTCGTGCACACTCTCCCCTTCCCCTTTTGAAACGGTACCACCGAAAAGCTGTGCCTGCTGTCTAGAGTCTCCTGAATTCGTTGATAAGGTCTTTGTCAATACCGTCTTCTGACCACCCAAGGTTTTAATCCATTCCATGGTGTCTGGATCATCATTGGCAAAAAACTGTTTTAATCGAAGGCTCTTAAAAAGATCGGGTTTGTCATAAAGCTCAATTTGAGAAAGCGCCTGAAATACCGTCCAGATTCGAATACCTCTTGCCCGCAAAACCTCTATACACTTCTCAACATCTGGCACCCCGCCTAACTGGGCTAACTCCTCCAGCAAAAAAAGGATTCTTTCCTCGGGTAAGTCGCAAGGCTCTGATTTGATGATCATCCCCATTAATAGGGACATCAGCATTCTAAAAAGACGATTGTGCTCCTGTGTTTGATCCTCTGGAATAATCACAAAAATATCCATGCTCCCTGCCAGAAATTCCTTAAGATCAAAGTTGCTTTTGGTAAGTGTTGTCTGGATATTACTATCGCTAATCCAATCGATTTGTCGATAGGTCGTTGACAGGATACTTCCCCTTTCATCAGACCCTACCCGTTCAATCTGATTGGCAGCCGCCGCTGCTCTTCCGCCTGATTCTTTCATCTCGCTCAAGGTCATTCTGGCCTCTTCATAACTTTCAGATAAAAGATTATAGAGATTGGGTAAATTTCTCCCCTCTAAATTTCCCTTCATTAAAAAATCCACATATCCTCTGATTAATATTTTGGCATTATCATCAAAGTGGGTCACAGCCCCTCCTTCATTGATAATAAAAGAGGCTGCAAATTCATTGATCATCCTGTCCCTTTCTGCCTCATTCTCTGGTATGAAATCAAAAGGATTGATTGTATATTTTTTAAGGAGATAATCAGGTTTTCCAAAACTAAAGTCTTTTCCTTGTATGATATTAAAAGGATCAATGGTGACCACCTGCTTGCCAAAAGCCTTCGACCTGTGTCTTGCCGTGACTGCCCAAAGCTCCCCTTTAGGATCAAAAACGACCACAGGTCCTTTGTGGGAAAGCAATACTGGGATACTGGAACTACTGGTTTTACCACCACCTTCAGGAGATATGACCAGTTTGTTATAAAGCGGTAAATATAAGGAGTTCCCCTTCTCATCTACACCAATTAAAGGACCATTATTGGGATCATAAGCATTTAATGCCTTAAGGTCTTTCTCTGATGCAAACTGGGCGGTTCCAAAATTCCCGCTGGTATCTTCCAGCTTCCCCTCTTCATTAAACTGCTTTTTCCTGATTAAGGAGTACATCAAAATTAAGGGAATGAACAGTAAAAAAAGCGGGATAAACTGATAAATATTGTCCTCGAAAACATCGATACTTGTTGAAAGATTACTCCAGAAAGGCAAATGCTTTGCCATGCCAAAGCTCATGTTTGTATAAAACAGCAAGCCTATTTCAACGAAAACAATGGCTGCCTGTATAAAAAACTGCAACTGTAATAATCTTTTGATCCAGCTAAGGCTCATTTTATTTTGATGCCTAAAGCCATATGTCAGAAAGATCATCACCAGGATAATAAAAAAATACAGGCAATTCCCCACCAGTATTTCATTGCTCTTAGGATAGAGGAAAACATGAGATTTGGTGCTCTTTAAAAAATGAACCACTGGTGCAGGCAATAATGTTGCCAAAGGTAGTGCCATCAGAATCAATAAATCTAATGCCTTTTTACTCATGATCCCCTCCCTCAATGTTTGCAGGCTTTATTGGTCTTTGACGTGCTAACTCCTTTACTCTTTCATAAAAACCATCAACTCTTGTAGATGCCGTGTAAGGGTTTAGTGGCTCTTGAGGTTGGCTTGCTTCTCTTCCTGGCAAGTGCACTTTATCAGCTCTAACCAGGCTTTCTTTCCTGGCTTCCTTTTTGCTGAAAAAACGGCCAGCCTTCTTCATTTGAGCTAACACTTTGTCAACATACCCATTTTTAATACCCCGTTCAAAACTGCCAGTATTGTATGCACTTAAAGCAGAGAGGAATGCCTTCTCACCTTCGCCATATTTTAAAGAGGCTCTTTGATAGTTCCTTATCAAAATCTGGCTTCCAGTTTTGATATTCTGGCAAGGATTAAACAGGGCGCTTAATGGCATACCCATTTTCTTATAGTTTCTTGAGTTAATTTGCATAAGCCCCATATCAATGTCATAACCCTTATCCATCAGGGATTGGGCGATAGCAACTGCTTCACCCGGTGATTGAGGCTGTTTTTTAAGCCTGAAGTTTGGGTGATTAACGCCTATCTGAAATGGCTTTGCACCTGATTCATGCTTTAGGATGGCAAAGACTGTTTGAGGGGCTAACCGATGGGCACAATGTTCTATTGCAGCTTGTAAGTCCAAAATAGTTTCTCCTCAATGTTTAAAAATAAGCAGTGGCTTTACGCCACTTATGATTTCTTCTTTTAAAACCTTTCCAAAATACTTACTGTCCAAGCTACAAGGATGTTTAGTATTTAGAACAAAATACTCACCATTTTTCAGATGATAAGTCGCATTTTGGTTTATTTGCCTGCAAGGTAAAGGTTTATTAAATTTCTCTTCTTGCAATCTAACTCCATTAACCCATACTTTTATTCCTTTTAGTTTGACCTGATCTCCTTCAATGGCGACTATCTTCTTTAGTAACGGCACATGGCCACTGAAACAGCTGCCAGGAGACAGATATCTTTGGTAAGACACTCCTACCCGCTCTTTCAATAGGCAAACCAGGACATAATCTCCTTTTTTAAAGCCGCTCATTTCTTTCCAAACCCCTATAGGCGCCGATTCACTCAGATTAACTCTGATGCCTGCTAAAAGCCCCAAAGAACCCAGAAGCAAAATAGAAACAAATAGCCAAAAGCAAACCGCTTCCAGATAACCAAACCTAATAAGGCTTGTAGGGCGCTGCAAAAACGATATCTTTTGAAACCTTGATGACAAACTCATAACCATTACCAATTTCAATGGTGGGTTGGATGTTCAGATTTTTTTCACTGACCTTCATTCCAAGGGCTGTTAGTTGCTGTCCGATACTGGCTGCTGCTAACTGTTGGGTCGTGACAACATCAGCTTGTTGTTTCTGAGGTTGCGAAAGCTGCAAGCCAACTGATAACGCCGAGGTTAATAGTGCTCCTGAGATTAATTTGGCGTAATGATTATTTACCCGATCCTTAAAGCCGCCATAACCGCCTTTGTCAGAACCTGTCATGCCGCTTAGGTTAAGAGAAGACCCATCAGGAAATATCAAACGGGTCCAAGCAACTTGTATACGTTCCTGACCATAGACAATCTGGTTATCATAAAGCCCGAAAAGCCTTGTTCCTTTAGGAATTAAAAGGTAATTCCCTGAAGCTGTATCATAAACATCCTCTTTAACTTGCCCAATAATCTCACCTGGCAGGTCTGAATTAATCCCTGTAATCAGGGTGCCTGTTATGACAGACCCTGCTTTTATTTCATAAGGGGAAATTGAAGCTTTTCTGGTATCTGGTAATATTTCTGGTCGATCTTTAGATGCATTAAAGCGGCTGGCCGCCTCATTTAAGGAAGCAGCGCCTTTTTCAAGATCATTTGATGCCTCTTTGGCATTATCTGATTTTTTATCTTCCCCGGATACCAGATTATCCCATCCTTCCAAACGACTATCAGCACTCATTGCCTTGAGGTGCTGCTCTATCTGGTAGCGCCTTAGTTCTTCTCTTTTCCTGTCTACAGGATTTTCATTTTCATCAGAAGTCACTTCTTGCCTTGAGTCTGAATGACTGGAAGATTCATCCTTTACATGCCTTTCCTTATCTTCCCTAACGATCCGATCCGCCATCTCTTTCCCTTCATCAATGGCCGGATATAAGTTTTCTGGCACTTTGCTTCCTTCAAATTTCTCAGGCTCATCTCCCCTGGACATAATCCCATAAAATGCAGTGCCAATTAGTGCAGTTGCTAAAATCCCAATGATGATCATGGCACGTGTACCTAAATGCACTCCCTTATCTGGTGTGCCATGGAGTTTAATAGCAGGCTTAACCTTTTTTGAGTGTTCCATGGTTTTATCTCACACATTGTCCAAAAAGATTTTTCTTCTGGCAGGAGCGAATAATCTTCACATATCGCTGACCTTTGCCTGTGCCAATGACAAGAGCTGCCTGGCTAAACAGCTTATCTACGATGTAGTAATCATCCTTGACTCGATAGTTCACAAGCTCTGCCCTTTTATCTCTTCCAATTAATAAAAGACTAGGTGCCTCCCTGTGCGCATAGCTTCTTGGCATTTGAATATAAACTTTCCTGCCATCATCAAACACCCTGACGGGTCTAAAATATTGAGCGCCACGAGTACAGAAAATTTGATAATGAAAATTCAGATGATCAGGTGAAATACCAGGAAGTCTTGATACTGTACGTGCCCTATCTCTTGCAGCTATTTTAATCTTTGCTTCCCATGCTTTTTTGGCATTTTCAGGATAGTAAAACCCTGCTCGTGTTACATATTGCCTATGCAGAGAATCAAGTGAACGCAGACGGATATAATAAGTGCGACGGTTAGTTGGGATAATCGCATTGGTTTCAAGGTTATAATTTCTAGGTTTGATCACTACGTGATAGGTTCTCTTTTCTCCTTCTCCTGAAATGGCAGGTGTGATGTTCCAGTTAACTTTATCACCCACATGAGGCGCATCGGTTGGTACCTCTCCAGCTTCCAGTTCAATGTCACAAACATATAAAGGCGAACAAATGATCATCGGGCTTGATTGACCATAGGTAAAAACCACTTTGCCATCATCCTCCATTGCAGGCTTTGCTTTTCTGTCATTTGCCCATTTTGTAGAAAGATTAAGCGCTTCAATGGGTGGTGCCACCGCATGTTTTGCAGGTTTTTTTTGGGCAAAGCCTGCTGCTGGAATCAGGCTCCCAACACACAGGATAATCAAAGATATTTTTTTCATGACTTAGGTTCTCCCTCAGAATTAAAGCAGATAAAATTAAAGTTCTTGCGACCAGTTAATGTCGGTAATAAAAAGACCCAAAGGGTTAGTTAACATCAAACGTTCATCATTGACCTGCTGAAAAGCAATATTAAAAAAGGCTTTCCATCTAAGGGTATTTTTCTCTTTTCCATCAGGGTTTCTGATAATTTCTACCCACTCTACCTGCCAAGTATTTTTGGAAAGGGGTAGCAAAGTTTTCACCTGAACACTTACGGTATGCATCTTTGCCACCTTCAAAGGAGAGTTGCTTTTATAAAACCCATTGATTTTTTCAACCGCAGGGGAGTTGGCAGGCAACATGGAATAAAGCGCATGAATCGATTTGTTCTGAACCCTGGAATCTGTTGTGACCATTCGCCAGTTATTTAAAAAGCTCACCAGATAAGCCTTGATAAGCTTCTCATCCATAACACCAACTTTTTGGGCAAATCCTGCCCTTGCCGCCTTTCCATGTTGATCAACCTCTACAATGTAGGGAACATAAGTCTTTTGAGATGCAATCCAGAACATGCCAATCACTGCAAAAAGAGCTGTTACAGATGAAATGGCTGCAAGGTATCGATAGTTTTTTGCTCTTGAAATATAATCCCCATAGCGTTCATTCCACTCCTTTTTAGCTGCCAGAAACGGATCATAAAGCTCCTGCTTTTCTACAGTTTCTTCCTTTTGTTCTTTCTGGGATGTCTTACCTTTTAAAACGGTACTCGACTTTTCCATCAGCATGGAAACATATTTTTGGACAGTATCTTTCATTGAAATCTCCCTCGCTAATATTAACTAGTCAGTGTGGTTCATACGGATTTGAGGTGTACCGCCTGGTCCCTCATCATTTGCAATGTGAGCACCTCTATTTCTTCTACCAGGTCTTTTAAAATTTCTTCTAAGTCCAGAACCATCCGAAGTAGTACTTGCTATCGCCTTGCTAACATCAGATGTATGACTTTTAGATGATGAACTATTACTGCCTGAACTGGTTGATCCAGATGACTTTGAGGGGCCTTGTGTATTTTCACTTGTTGTATGGGTTGAGTGACTGCTACTTGGGCTAGCCGCTGTTGCACCTTTAGAAGAAGCATGACCTCCTCCACCTCCTTGAGTCCTGGGAGATGGTCCAGAGGGTGAGCCACCAGAGCCACGATTAGAAAGCACATTTCTGATACTGTTAAACCCTTCTCTACCCGATTTAATTGCAGTACCGATACCATTTACACCGGCCTTGGTAGCCGCAACACCCATAGTACCTGCCGCAGCCGCAGTTGCTACAACGCCAACAGCAGCTCCTGTTACATTACCCGCTGATAGAGAAGGCGCACCAGACAACATGCTAGCTGCAAGTTTTGGAACACCCCAGCTAAGTCCTGCCAATATTAAAGATCCAGCTAAAACATAAAAAATGTGGTTGTAATCAACTTTTTCTGCATCCAAAAATATATTTCCCCATTTATCTGCATTCGCAGTTCCCACCCCTATAATCAGATAAATGGTGAAAAGCCTGACACCTATGGAAAACGCATAACCAATATATTTTTGCGCATAATCAGTGGTCCATCGACTTCCGCCAAGACCTAAGAAAAGCACTCCCGCTCCCGTAACAATATAACTTTCAATCAGAGTAACTAACATTTGATAGGCAATACACAAAAAAGCTAAAAAAATTAAAAGTGCTGCAATCACCCCTACAAACCCAGGTCCAACATCGCTCAAAATGCTTAACTTTTTAAGCGATTCAAGCAATGCAACTGAAGTATTAATGCCAAGATCTAAAACTTTGGATGGATTTAATGCACCTACATTGGCAGCCAAACCACCTGCCTTGGCAAAGCCATTTATAATCATTGGAAGCCATTGGTCCGCCTGTTGCACCAACATATAAAAAAAGCTGATACTCATGATTTTTTTCAAAAGTGCAGCGGTTAGGCTTTGGGTATCCCGCTCTTTCAAAAGCCAGGTTATCGCAGACCAGGCAAACTCAATGGCTGCCAACTTCCAAAAAAGATTTCTGGCAATATCCTGAAGTTTGGGAAACCATTTTAGAGACTCTATCTGATAGTCCCTTGCAATCGTTGACATAACATTGCTTGCCATTACATCCGTACAAAAAAATATCATCAGCCCTGTCAGAAGCCACCAAAATTTAAAAGGTATATTAAAAGCCTTTATCTGCATGATTTGCTCTCTTATTCGCGATCCAATGTCCCGCCTTTGAACCCTTCATGTTCCTCGAGCTTATTTGGTTTTAACATCCAGGCAGAAATCGCCTCTTTACAGCTAAATTTCTCATCTTCTGTTAAATGCTTTCCTTTCTCCTGACTTTCCATACAGAGCTTCATCATCGTCTGAGCCTCATCAAGGTGAGCCTTATAATACTGATAATCTTTTGGCGGTAATTTTTCTTTTTCACAACCAGCGAGCAGCACAAAGGCACTAACGACCATTGCCATCGTGATTTTTCTAAACTTATCTTGCATCTAAAGTGCCTCCTTTAAAGGTTTCATAATACTCCCCTCGCCCAGCCTTTTTCTTTGGAAAAAGACGTTCTCTTGAAGCCCTAAGATGAGCTTCCTTTTGTTCTTGTGCTGCCATGTAAACATTTTGTGATTGTATTTGTGACATCAATAACTGCCTTACCTTCTGCATCTGGGCAAGCTGCTCTATCGCAATTTCATTGTTCACCTGGATAGCCTCCATACGACCCCCTGTTTTTTCAGTTTGTTGTTTTAGCCTTTGAAGATGACGAGTTTCTCTTGCCAGCTGCTCGTTTTGTGTTTGAGTGATCGCTAAACCTGCCTGCAAAGTATCAATGGCCGTATTTGACCAAAGCTGATAATCTCCCTTGTATTGCTTAGCATCCTTATAGCCCGGAAATCTTTTGGAAAAAAGATCATGCTGGCTAAGATAGGTAATACCACTAACAGTTTGCGTCGCCTTTTCCAGTGCCGCCAGATCACCTTCTATATCTGTCCATTCATGCTGCGTTATGCCCTTTGTGTTTTTTTCCAAATCATGCAGCTGCTCCTTGATATCCCCTAATGAAGAAATGATTTTGGCTATGTCCACAGGGCTAAATGCTAGAACCTGGCTTGATGCCAGACACAAGCTCACCAACAACCATAAAAAAAATGTATTCTCTCTTTTCATGTTTTAATTCCTAAGCCTCCATCCAGTTGTTTGCCCAGCCCGAAAGCCCTCTTTCTTCAAGCCATCTGGCAGGCCAGCTGTCGCCGTAGTTATCTATCAGGGCTCTCACCTCTCTTCTTGAAACATCATCAGAACAACCCACAAAACTTAAGGCAACCTCCCCAAGGCCAAAAGAAAACATACGCCTGCCAAGCTCTGATAAGTAGTAGTAATCTCTTTTCTCAGTTGCACAAGAGAGCAGCTCAATTTCTCGTCGGTTAAGGCCAATGGACTCATAAACAGGCATCATCTGCTGGGTCATTGCCTGGGTATCTGGCAGCAAGATTTTCGTAGGACACCCGCTTAATAAAATATCCTTAAGCGGGCTGTTGATAGCATCCAGCAGCCGTTGTGTTGCTAACAGTAAAATGACATTTTTCTTCCTAAGCTCCCGTAGCCATTGCACTATCCTTTCCCGAAAAGCCTCTATCATTAATGCAAGCCATGCCTCATCAATAGGCATAAACGTAGGGCTCCCATCAAACCGTTTTTCAATCTGTCGGAAAAGATATAAAAGCACTGGGGCATAATACTTTTCTTTAAGTTCAAGCAAATGTGATAGTTCAAAAACCTGGAAGCGGGACTTTTTAAGTTGATCTGTTTTGGCATCCAAAAGCTCACCCATTGGACCTTCCAGGGTATAGGGTTTTAAAGCAGCTCTTAAGTTACTGTCTTGCACCAGAGCACAATATTCTGTCAAAGACCGGCTGTTAGAAGCTGACAACCTCAGTAAAGCTTCATGGAGCGTATTGGTAATGGCAGGGGTTAACAATATACCCTGAAGCGTAATCAGACTTTCAATCCAGTCAAGCGCCCAGGCTCTATCATTTGCCGTATCAATATCTTGCAATGGGCAAAAAGAAAGGCTGCCTGTATCCCCACCAATTTCATAGTGCTCAGCACCACAAGCCTTCGCCAGAACATAGGCAGAATATCCTTTGTCAAACGCAAAAATCTGGGCATTTTTATACCTTAAAAACTGCGCAATCAAAAAAGAAATCATGGTTGATTTACCACCACCTGATCGACCCAAAAGTAGCGTGTGACCAAGATCTCCAACATGCAAATTAAGTCTGAATGGCGTAAAACCAGTTGTCTTTCCATGACAAAGCGGTGGACTTTTTTCCGGATACATGGGGTTGGGATTGTATTCAAGGCCTGCCCAAATAGATGTTAAGGGTAACAAATGAGAAAGATTTAACGTGTGGATTAAAGGTCTTCTAACATTTTGCGCATGGTGTCCAGGCAGTGATCCTAAAAATGCTTCCATGGAATTAGGTCCCTCAATCCGCGCATGAAAACCAAGATTCATGAAAGTTTTGACAATATCTCTTGCCTCTTCCTGTAATAAAATAGGGTCCTTATGTCTTATGACAATGACAGATGTGTAGTGACCATATTTTACAAGACCACTTTCATTATCACTGACAGCTCTGGCTGCATCTTTAGCCATCTCATCAGCATCTTCATTTATATTGCCTGACTGTTTATTGGTAAGCTGATCAAGAAACGGTTTAACCTTTTGTCTCCATTTATCACGATATCTTTCAAGCAAAGGTTTGGCTCGATAGGCTTCATAAAAAATAAATCGGGTCGACCAGCGATATTCAAACCCTAAAGTATCCATCTCACTTAAAATGCCAGCAAAGGCATCTTGCGGAAAACCATCAATAGAGATCACCTGAACAAAATCATCAACTATCTTGATCTCGTTTCCACCAATAACTTCAACTGCACCTAAAAGCACATCCAGATACATGGGAATGGAGGGAAGTCTTAATGGATGCTTTTGACCTGTGACTGTATGCTGCAAATATTCAAGCTGGGCATTAAAAACACCAAAATCTCCATTTTTATCCTGTCTTTTGTAGGTTTTAAGACGCTCAACATAGAAAAAACTCCGGATAAGACTTTCAAAATCTTCTATCTGATTTTTAAACTGCTGTAAAATACGCTCCAAAATCCCTTCATTCGATGTTTTTTTCTCATATATCCAGTCCACAATCTGATAATTAAGCTTTCCAGGTGGGTGAAAGGTAAGGCTTAATACATAGTCTGTTTCAAAATGATAACCTTCTGCATTAAACTGAAATCGCCTCTCCTCATCAATAATAAAAGAGGTTTTATCTGGAAATGCACCCTCTTGAGGGTAGCCCCTTGATGGTTTTCTGATCGCATCAACATGTAACATCCACCCGCCGCCCAAACACACCAGCCAGTCATTTAAACGGACCGTCAGCTGGTTAAGCTCCTCGTGCGTACAACTTCCCATATCCTTACCACGATATCGAAAGGAAGCCATCAGACCTCCGCTTTTTAACTGCACAATCCCATCTTCAGGACAAAGCGCAAAATTAAGCAGATCAGGAAAGGCAAGTGCCTTACTTCTAAACTCTTTTAGATTAATCATCTTTCAATCCCCATACTTCCAGCTATCAGCCTGAAATGTCGGTGCAAACTCAGTGCTTCTGGCAGGGTAATATTTTTTATACCTGACAGATCGTATGTAAACCTGACTTAACAAAGGGTCTGCCTTGGCCATCGCCCTAAGTGCCCACAAGTTAAATAACCAGATAACAGATATAAAAGGGATAACAAACCAGTGCGTTGCCGTCCCCGCAACCGCGACAGCAAGGATAAGGCTACCCAGTATCAGGTTGCGCTCACAGCCCATAACAAGATTAGGTCTTGTTAACGAACGTCTAATATCAACTCTGCATGGCTCATCCATATCACATTCCTATCAATGCACCGCTCGTGCCAAAGATGTATTTGTAAAAAGAAGTAACAAAAATGACCAGGGAAGCTAAAAGAATCAGAATAAAAAGGGTTCTGACAATAGCACCCATCTCGCCTCCCTGAAGCATCAGTTTCATGGAAGCACCTATAAAAGAGATCAGGGAAATCAACATTGCAGTCTTCCCAGATAAACCTTTGACCAGCTTTTCCAATGGTGCTTCCCAAGGCATGCCAGTTGTATTTGCTAGTGCCATTTGAACTGAAAAAAATAACAGGGTGAACAAAATCACCTGGTAATATCGAACCGTTTTTAATGAAAACATCTCTCTTCTCCTCTTTTTGCTTGATGAAATAATGACTCCATCAGGTAATGACCAGACTCATAACCTCTAACATGGGTCATATCGCTTAAAAGGCGACCTGGTTTTCCTGATATTTTCTCGATAAAAACCACCTGATTAACCGCCTCTGCGATCATTTTGGGATGCGCCCTGATACCTGCGTTCTCTTCAATTAACTGCTCAAGACGAATCAAAGCGCCCATACAAGAATTTGCATGAAGCGTTGCAACGCCACCTGGATGGCCTGTGTTCCATGCCTTTAAAAGAGAAAGTGCCTCACCTCCTCTCACCTCTCCAACGACAATGCGATCAGGGCGAAGGCGCATGGTTGCCCTTAATAACTGTTGCATCCCTATATGATCTGATGTTCTTAAGGAAACCTGGTTTTTAACATCTACCTGTAATTCCCTCGTATCCTCAATCGTAATGATTCGATCATCAGGCGATAGCACAGACAGTTCATGCAAAATGGCATTGCTCAACGTTGTTTTGCCAGAGCCTGTTCCACCTGCAACAATGATATTTTTACGACTCAAAATAGCCTCTTTCAGATAATCAGCAGGTGATGCATCCGGAATATAAGCACCTTCCTCCTTTGTTTTAGGTGCCTTGTAAGATTTAGAAAATGGGCGAATAATGCCATGCCGCAAATAATCATTTAAGGTAAATAGCCGCTGGGATTTTTTACGAATGGCAAATACAGGGGCTGTTACAACAGGAGGCAGCAATCCTTCAAGGCGAGAACCATCCAAAGGAAACTCACCCTCAAGTATCGGAGACTCTCTCGTAATAACCGTTCCTAGCAAAGTGGCACAGGTTGCCAGAATATTTTCCGCCAGTTGTACCTCCATTTTCTCCCCTGTATCCATCATCCCCGTACTCAAACAGTCAATCCAAAGACTTCCATCAGGATTTAACATGATCTCAATCACATCAGGATCAAGGAGCCTTTCCATAAAAAAAGCTCCACACTCCCGCTTGAGTTTTTCATATAGGCGTTCTTTCGAGATATGGTTGGTTATCATAAACGGAACTGCCAGATAAAAAGCAAATTTACAAACGCAAGAACACAGAACCCTATATGCCATTTTAAATATCGATACTTGGCTCTCTCCGATTCAAAAACAATCCATGCCAGGACAGGTGGAACTACCAAAAATATAAGTGTCATAATTAAAAGTAATTTAAATAAAACAACTGGTGGTGATGTATGCTTAACAAGCGCTGCTTGTGCCCCTTCTGAAATGAAGAATAGAAGCATTAAAGCGCCAGCATAAGCTTTACCTGACAAGGCTTTAAAATGACCAATACTCAAGTTCATGCTTTCTCCTCCAATGCAGCACTCAGCTTTTTTAAACGCTCGATAGCATCATCTGGTATCGCTTTTTTCTCAGATTTATCAAGGAATATCACCCGATCTAAAACGGTCTCTGTGACATAACGTTGAACACCCTCTTTATCCTCATACTTTCGGGTTCTTAATTTACCCTCAACCAGAACCTTTGAACCTACCTCCTGATATTTGGATGCAGCCTCGGCAAGGGATCCAAAGCCAATAACCCGATGCCATTCGACCTTCTCAACTTTCTCGCCACTTTCCTTATCCTTATACTCATAGTTCTCAGCAATACTCATGGAAAGTACTGCTAATTCCTGAGCCGTATAACGAAGCTCCATATGTCCTATGTGACCTACTAACGTGACTCTGCTGTAACCTGAAGACATATGCCCTTACCCTCCGAATGTTGTTTTTAACTCTAATTAACTAAATCCCAAGCCCCATATCAGCACCATCCATTTCACGCAGCTCTTCCTTTGTGCCTTCAATTTGAATTCTCAGGTTGTCCATGTTATAAGGGGCCTTATCGCAGCCGCCGAAGAAGAACCCAAGCGGGTTACCAGCGAATATCTCAAGCATGTTCTGATATCGGTTAGCAATCGTTACGTTAATGACGGTTGGAAGCCATCTGCTTTTAACCTTGCCAGATTCCTTCATCCAAAATCTTAGGTAGTTATTGAACGAGTGACGGTTAAAGCCTGACTTCTCACTTGAATGGACTAAGGTCTCTTTTTCCCAGCGCTTTTTTACATCAACCAGACTCTCATTAAAGGCCACCAAGTCTTGCTCGAGGATATTTCCGCCTTGCGTGCTCGCCCTTTCCAGAAGATCACCCACCTCCTGATTAAGGAATGAAGACATCCTGTTAATGGCAGTCTCTACAACATCCTCTGCATGGTTGATGCCATTTTTGGTGTGTCTAAAATTAAGAGGGCTTTCGTTGACGAATATCTTGTAGGCATCGAATGTGACCTTAAGATTTTCCATCTGACAGTTAATGTCTTGCAGAGTTTTAAGAAGATATACATGTGGGTCGGTCTCTGCGTCTCTATTAGAAAAACCTTCAAGACCATCCTTGCGGTTGGTGAGCAAGCTCTGGCGAATGCATTCGATCCATTGCTCACTAGTATCATCCTGAAGGAATGAAACCTCATGTCTTACACGGTTTTGGAATGTCTGGCAAAGTCGCTCCCTTTTAAAAGCAATCGAGTCTTTACCTACAACCAGTTTTGAATAGTTCTCAGCAGGGTTGCGATAGGCAACAATCGCCTCTGCATCTCCCTTTCGGATGTTATCAAGACCCAAAGTATTAAGATCTAGTCTTAAATGCTGGATGCTGTCTTTAAAATCCTGTTTCTCCGACTCACTTAAAAAAAGAGATTGCTCTACTTCATCAATCTTTTCACCCAGGTTTAAAAGATCACGACTGCGGATAAGTTCTTGATACTCAGTTCTTGCCTCTTCCGATATACTGGTATTTAAATCATTAAAGGATCGATCGAAGTTTCCGTAATCCTCACAAAGGATATAAAAGCCGGTGATAAGACCCATAGGCTCCCTGTCTAAGGTTTTTTGCATATCACCTTGTAATCCTTTAATCCGATCTACACAAAACAGACGCTTTGATAAACGATCAAGCTGGTTATACCAACCTTGAATATCTTCCTTTAGCTCAAGTCGCTGACCCTCAATAAATACTTCGAAGTTCTTTTCAGCCATCTCCAGGGCATGTTTATTAAATACATCTAAATCAATGTGATCATCTGATAAGGAATCAAGCTGGCCTTGTAAAACAGCCAAAATGTCAACACCAACCTTAAGGTCTGCAAAGTTTATTTCCCGAATGTATTTAATGAGGATGGTAATGCTTCCTCTTAAATCCACCAGTCCTCTTTTAACTTCATCCTGTTCCTTACGCCTGGTTTCAAATGCTTCGATCTCTTGTCTGGATTTAGGGTGTATAGAGACTTTGGTTTTTTCTGAAAGCTTTGTCGCCTCTTTTGAATCAAATGTCTTGATCAAAATCTTTTCAGCAAACTGATGGTATCTGGCATATCGACTACAAAACTCCCTGAAGTCCATTTCAACCGCATTATTATCAAGCTTTTTAAGCTTAAGGAGCACCTGATCAATCTGCTTGTCATAACCATACCCTTTAGCCTGCTCAAGTTGATCTTTAAGCTTCCTAATATCACTGACAACATTTACTTTCTGGACAACCTCTATGCTCTTAAGGCTTTGTACTGCTTGAACCAATACGTGTGGGTCAATATAGCTGCCATCATCCCTTGTGCTTTCTAAGTTCATTAGAACATCTCTGAAATCATCTAGTGCTTCCCTTCCTATTTCCAGGCTCTTAAATGGACCATGACTTAAATCATCGATCAGCTGGGTTACATCAATGATTAACTGATCGATTTTCCTTGAGGGATGCTTGCTGATCTTCGGCTCTGCTTTCAAGCTGTTCTTCTGAAAGGGGTTTGCGTTTTGTATCTTTTCAAAAAATTGATTCATTGTTGTTATACCTTATAAATTAGAATGAAAATGAAATGGGGCTGCTAGAATCATTCCCTGACATATTTGAATCTCGCTCCTCATAATGAGTAGCCAGAGATATGTTTAGCTTGTTAAAAATTTTTATATCGGGCACCTTGAGCTTGAGGAACCATAGCTGGTAATGGTTCTCTTGCGCTTTGCCACTCATCTTGCAAGATTCCATCTGCTTTTTAAGGCTTATGCCATTTATCTTAACGGTAAAGAAAACGTTGTGATAAAACTTCTTATCAACCAGGTTATAAAAGGCCATGGAATCTCGGTTACCCAAGATCATGGAATCTCGGTTACCCTGTCCTTTCAAATCAGCAATCCTTGCAAGCAAGCTCTCATCAATCAGGCGCCAAATGGCATTAGGATTTTCTTCTGCCATGGTTGCTATATCCTCTATCATGTTTTCAACCGCTTTAAACCGCTCATATTGGTAGCTCTTATCATTTTCATCACAAAGTTCACTATGACGATTATAAAATTCCCTGTTAGACGCTTTTACCCGCTCCAAAAACCCAGGTTCTCTATCATCTTTACTTAGTAGCATCTTGTGGATTTTATGAGTCAGCTCATCATACATTTCAAGGATGCCTCTCTTCTCCTCATCAAAAAGACCCATCTCCTCCAACTTTTCTTCGAAATAATCACGGTCCCTTGCAGGAAAGTTCTCCTGGATACTTATACTTAAGTTCTCATCAGAAGGGTTAGAACCAAAAAAGCTTGAGACAAAGTCAACAGGGTAACTCAGAACATTTGCTGTTTTGTTCACAACGCCATCTTTGGCATCAACGCAAGTCTCACTGATGTTAGTCATGGTTCTTGAGTAGCTCTGACCAACATGGCTGGCTTTCTGGCCTAGCCAGCCTCTGATGCCCATGCTTTCAACATTGACATCTTTTGGCTTTTCAATGCTTTGATTATCTGTAGAAACTGGACCTTCAGCTTTTACTTTGTGAGTATTTAACAAGAACTTATCTTCGCCCATTTTCAGTTGAGTCCTTTCATCTAAAGCTCTGACATCAAGCCGTAAACTGCTGTAATGTTCAATGCGCTCATAGAGATCAAGATTGCTGTCTTTGGATGATCCTTTTAGCGATTTCTTAAAAGCCTCAACCTGATAAACCAGCTTATTCTTATCCATGGCAATATCATTCTTACCATCGATCATGTTGAGTTTTTTCAAAAGCACATCAGCTTTTCCTGTGAGCTCTCCAATAAATGCCTGCTCATCCAAAGCTTTCTGTTTACGCAAAGCATCCTCATCAATCTGAAGTGCTTTAGTTTTTAAGATCGGCTCTTTCAGTAACTCATCAACCAATGGAAACAGTTTATCTATCAGCTTTCTGGTCGTTGTTTTACTCGCAAATCCCCAACCCCTGTTCACATCAATGGCAGGATCACTTACTAGTGCCTTGAGTTCTCTTTGAACAGATGCAAGATCATGGTGCTTAACCTTATTCATAAAGGCTTCAAGTACATCTATCTTGTCTTTTGTGGATTGGTAATGACTGCCTTTGAACCATTTGTCAGAGAGTCTTGTATACTCCTGCCTAAGACTTTCAAGTTTTGACTCAAGCGCCTGAAGTTCAGGCTTTGATGCAATCACTTTTAATGTATCAAAGCGCAATGCCCTTTCTGATATCCCCTTTACCTGCCTTTTTATATCCAGAACTTCCAGTTTGGAGACAGTAAGCGCCATCTGATCGTTCAGTTTAATGTCATCACTGGTGGAAAACCCTTCAAGCCTTGCCTTCAATGCCTTGATCTTCTCAGGTAAGTAATAACTCAAGCTGGACTGCTTTATTTGAGCATAAGGGAGACTTTCAAGCTCTCGTAATAGCTCAGGTATCCTTGTGTGGAGCTCTGATGAAAGGGAGGCAGATTTTCGCTGGCACTCACTCTCAAATGCTTTCTGGGCATCCGTTGCCTTGAGCTGTAAGGTTAAAACTTCATCTAAAACTGACTGTGGCTCATCGAACGGGTTTGAGGTATCAACTGGCTTTGATGTGAAATCAATGCCTCGATCCAGTCTCTTTGATAAATCATCTATTGCTGATTTGGCCTGTCTTTGAAAGGTGGTTATTTGATCTTCCTGTCCTTTTTCAAAAACCTCGTTTTTAAGGGATGCATGAGCCTCTTCTAAACGTTCAAACTCAGTTGCTGCCATCTTAAAGGCATCTGATGTAATCTTTCGATATTGCCGCTCAAAGTCACACCAGGTGCGATATTGAGTAAGGATTGCTTGATCTTTGGTTTTCTGGAATTCATTTATATCATTTACCAACGCTTTTAAGTCATTCAAAACAGGTAAAACCGTTTCATCCTTGCCTTCAAGGGTTGTTTCTATTTCATCTGAAAGTGCTCTAATTGCTTTTACAAAAAAATCGCTGGGCAACTTTTTAATGAGGCTTTCAAAATGTGTTCTTTCTTTTTGGGCATCATTTTTAAGCAGGTGTAGCCCCTCAATTTCTTCCTTGAGAGCTTTTATCTCTTCAAGTGTGGGTAAGGTCTTGCTTATAGTGATTGCCTGACTGATCCTCTGAGTGATGGCAATCGATGATATCTTTAAAGCTTCCATATCAAATCCTGGGGAGAGCGTTGATAAAAGCTCATGGTTTGACATGTCACCTTCAGGCGCTTTTTGGGTATCTATTAGGATTGCGATCAGTTTTGAGCGCTCATCTAGCGACCTCTGGTGATCATCTATCTTTAAAAGCATCTCCCTGGTTTGATTGAACTTCTCCCTGTTCTTTTCAATGCTTTCGAGCATATCGTTTCTATTTTTAGTAACATTTAGATAACAGGCAGGGTTTTGGATATCTTTTTGCAAAAGACTGACAGCTTTCTCAAGCTCTTTTAAAGTCTTGATCTGATTACATCTGGCATCATCTTTTGCGGTTTCTGATATCAGCTTTTTGATCTCATCTAAAAGTGTTGATACATTAGATAACAAAGGCTTTTGATGAGTCTCCTCTACTGCTTTTATAGCATTTTCAAGATTCTCCTCAATCTGGCCTTTTAACTGATTTACCCTTTCAAAAGAGATGCCTTCCATACTCAGGCTATCTGAATCCAAGGTTTTGGTCTTAAAAAGACCCATCAGCTCAAGATATCCTTCTACCGCTTTTAATCCATCAGGGGTTAATTCTTTAAAGGCGTCATTGTTAGAAAGTGTATTAAGCCTGAGATAAAAGGGATCATTATGCCCTGCTCCTCGTATGCTCTCATCACTTGTACCAACAAAGCATCCAAAGTAGTGCATGTGTTTTAGGGTCGATGATATTTGAGCCTCGAAACTTGATAAGTCTTTAAACAGAGCTGTTTGAGCATCAAGCAATGCATCATCCATCGATGATATTTGCTGGGTTAGTACATCAATCTCATAGGCAAGGTCACCTGCGTTCTTCACATCAATAAGCAGGTCTTTCAGCAGCTTGAGACTTGCAACCATCCCATCAGGGGAAAGGATGGACAGGTCTTTACTGGTTTGCTCATCAACCCGAGTACTTAAGTCCTTTTGCACCAGTAAATGCTCAAAAAAAGAAGGTAACGCTTCAAGCTCACTGACGTCAAGGCGTTCCTCTTTAAGCTTTACTGCAAGATCAAGCTGTTTTTTAAGGTCCTTTTTTTCCTTCCTTCTTACATCAACCCCTTTTTTCTTGATCTTTAAAAGGTTCGCGATCTCATCATCCTGATCCCATTTAGTGGAAAGCTCATTAAGGCATTCAAAAAACATCTCGCCTATTTGCTGGAAGGACTTTTTAAAGGGCGAGAAGTAGCTTAAGGTACCGCTATTTAGATAACCATCTATGCTACCTGTTAGAGTTCTGACAGACTCTAAATCATCATCAATTGATAGGCCATCTAAATAAAGCTTGATATCAAGCAGTAAAGTCCTCTCAGCAGTTGACCAGAGTGTTTTATCAATGGATTTCCCATTTTCAAAGCGCTCTACGGCATCATTTAATGTGCTTAGATGCCATCTTCCTGTAAATACTGTATGGAATTTGTAGAAAGCATCGTTCTTTAGGGGTGAAAAGGCTTTCTCGATAACAGGTTTTAGGTTCTGGGTTACATCACCCTTAAGGCGCCGGTTTTCAATAAATGAAAAATCATCTAACCTCTTTCTGAAATCACAAAGTAACTTCTCATTGGCGTGATACCGATTATTTAATATCTGGTTCGCCCTATTTTCTACTACTCGTGTTTGCATAGCTTATATCCTCGTTTTTATTGTTATGATTTGGATTCTGAAGCTTTGATAACAGCGCATCTAATACTCTTGCGCTTCGCCCTTTCGGGTACTTATCAATATGAAGGATCACATCAATGATGCTGGTACACTCCCCTCTTTTAATCTTTGTTTGCATGTTCGATGGCGGGTATATGGAAAACCCGAAAAAGGTGATGCTGCTTGCTTGATATGAGGCATTAAACGCTGCCTTAAAATCATCTACGCTGATCTGGCCAATACCTTTTGAGAGGTAAATCGCCTCTAGCTCCCCTGCCCTGCCAGTGAAGGTTGGCTCATCCTTGAGCCCTTCATGCTCTTTAAAAAACTCTATGATCGGATCTAAAATCACACGCTTTAAGTTCTCAATATCAAGGTTGGATGGAAACTCACGTTGCATGCGATCAAGCTTGACGATCTCATCGAGTTGATCTGGCTGCTTATAAAGCAAATAGCCTAAAAAGACTTTCTCAAGAGTTGATCCTCGCATGAAGCAATTAGGGTTAGTATCAGGTGCTAAGGCAATCATGCGCATGGTAAGCACTGGTAATACACAAGGATCAATCCTAGGTGCAGTGCTTCTTACAAAGTCACGGATGGCATCATTAACCGTGTGATTTGTATCATTGACCGGAAGCTCTGGGTCTGCATACTCCCTAGAAGGTGTGAATGCATGTTCAAGGAGTGCTAATAACTCTGCATCCGATATGCTCCCATCCACCAGGGAATTTAGATATCTTTCAATCAATCTGTGTGTTTGACTCAACATGATTTGGAATAACCCTCTCTTCGTCTTTATAAATCTTTGGCATTTTCTTAAAGACGTCCAGGATCACGAACAGCACAGCTAGGTTTAGGAGGAGTAGCAAAATACCACGTCATCGTCTGGCCGTCTTTAACAAAATACCTTCTGGTAAAGACGCCCAAGTACACAACGGGTGTAGTTCGAACTTCCTGATGGGTTATAGAGGAAACTACAAACGTGTCTTCTTCCTGGGCGCCTTTAGCAAAAGGCCATCTACACCCAAGGTATTGAAATTAAAAAGATTTGTCACTGACTTTGAGGTTGAATAAAGCCCCTTTTTAAAAGGCTAAATCCACTATTTTCAAGGGTTCTTTACAAATGTTGCACCATTTATTCAACCCAGGTTGAATAATCGACCTTCCAAACCTCGCAAACCATTGCTATAAAAGGAAAGTCGCTCAAAAAAACCTCCGTTTTTCAACATTTTTCTTGAAAAAAAGAGGGGTAAATGGGTTTTTAAATCACCTACATGGAATCCCTTTTTTAATTATTTAGGCAAAAAATAAGTGAAAATCAGCCAAGGTATGGTGTAATAGACCATATATGAAGGCGAATCTGATCTATAAAGCAAAAAGTGTTGATGAAAACGGATTTATTCTGGAAATAGTTATTTGGTGATCCAGATGGCACCTGTCTTGTTCGTTATGACAATGAGACTTGGGAAAGGAGATCATAAACATTTAGGTGATGCTGAGTTCCCTTACCAATTTTCTTCCGTTGAACAGCTTGTCATCGATTTTTTTGCCGATATCGATCGCATCAATACATCAGGAGGCAATCATGAGCACTAAAACAATTGAAATAACCATTGGAAATCGCTCTCAGATGGCAAAAGAATTTATCAATGCTTGGCACTCGGTTGAAACAAAAACCTGCAAAAAAAATGCCGTTGAAAAAATCTATTGTGAAAATGAAAAAGCTTTTTCAAATTACTTACTCCCAAGCGTTTAGAGCTGCTTAGATTTGTTCACGAATATGGTGATACCAGCATTCTATCATTAGCAAAAAAGTTAAACAGAGACTACAGCAATGTCTATCAAGACGTGAAAGACCTATCTCAAGTAGGGCTTTTAATTAAAGACCTTAAAACCTCAAAATATAAAGCGCCCTGGGATAAATTGATCACTCAAATTTCTTTAACCCAAAGCACTGAAGCAACCTCTCCCCGTCGCGTATTACCAAAACAACAAACTAAAGACAGCAATATCAACGCTTCAAAAGGGCAATAACTTCCTGCTCTTTAAATGCCCCTATTTATGGCATTCAATTTCATCCCGAATCCATTTTGACCCCTCAGGGGAATACTTTCTTGAAAGGGTTTGTTGACAGTTGCCGGAGGGAATCATGCAATTAAAACGATGTATGAATGCCTTAATGCAAAAGCAGGATTTAGACCAGGCCATTTTTCCGCAATTGCTGGAAGACATGTTGGATACAAAGTGCAATGAATTTCAAGTTGCAGCTTTGCTGGTATTGCTAAGTAGCAAGCCAGAAACAACAGAAGAGTTGAAAGGGATGTTGCTTGCTTTACAGCATAAAATGAAGCCGGTGCAAACTTCACATCGTGTATTGGACATTGTAGGAACAGGAGGAGATGGGGTTGGTACTGTAAATATTTCTACAGGCAGTGCAATTTTAGCAGCCAGTTGTGGTGTTAAGATTGCCAAGCATGGCAATCGGGCGGTTTCTTCCCAGTCAGGGTCAGCTGATGTGTTGGAGGCCCTGGGTGTCAATATCCAATTATCTCCAGAAAGTGTAAGTGCTTGTATTGATAAATTGGGTATTGGATTTTGTTTTGCCCCCAATTTTCACCCTGCTATGGCAAAGTTTAGAAGCATTCGTCAGAAATTAGGTGTTCCCAGTACGTTTAATTTAATGGGTCCTTTATTAAACCCTGCCAGGGCCAGTCACTTTTTACTCGGGGTTTCCAGTGAGCGTTTGTTGCCCTTGATGGCCGATTTGCTGGCGCAATTGGGGGTAGGGAAGTCAATGGTAGTGTATGGGAATGGGTTGGATGAAATGAGTAGTTTGGGGAAAGCCAATCTCATAGAGGTTTCTCCAGAAGGACGCAAATTTTTGGCGTTTGACCCAGAAAGAATGGGGTTTCCCCTTTGCCAGGTGGCTGATCTTAAAGGGGGAGATGCTTTCAAAAATGCAGAGTTATTAACCGCTGCTTTAGCTGGGAATTCAGGCCCGATTGCAGATACGCTGATCATAAATGCAGCTTCTGCTCTCTATCTTTATGGTCGGTGTGCTTCCATAGAAGAAGCTTTAGTGGTCGCACGTGAGCAGCTTCAGAAAGGGGCAGCTTTGGAGTTATTAAACCGTTGGAGGGTCATGTCTCATGCACTGTCTTGATGCCATTTTATTAGAAAAACAACAGGAAGTTCTGAGGTTGAAGGAACAGGTGGCGCGTGAGCCGAATAGTATGTTAGCCAAATATGTTTCCGGAGTCTGTCAAAAACCTTCAAGAGATTGCTTCAAAGCTGCTTTGCAGCAGAAAGGATTGTCGGTGATTGCAGAGATTAAGCGACGTTCTCCAAGCAAAGGCCATCTTGCCGATATTCTTGATCCAGGCGCATTGGCTTGTGCTTATGTGGGTGGTGGGGCTCAGGCTTTATCTGTTTTGACAGATGCGTCATTTTTCGGTGGGCATTTAGAGGATCTTAAAATGGTGAGATCCTTTGTAGATGTGCCCATCTTGAGAAAAGATTTTATCGTGGATGAAATTCAAATTGCTGAAGCCGTAGAAGCTGGCGCGGATGCAGTTTTGCTCATCGTGTCAGTTTTAAAAGAAAGAACCGTTCATTTTCTGAAGTATGCTAAAAACCTGGGGATTGAAGCCTTGGTTGAAGTTCACGATCAAAGTGAATTAAGCATTGCGATAGCGTCAGGCGCACAGATCATAGGGATTAACCATCGAAATCTTTCCAATTTTGAGGTGGATGTTGCCTTAGGGTTTAGGATGATTCAGGAAATCCCTGATGCCATTGTGACGGTCGCTGAGTCGGGGTTGAGTGCACCTTTTGAAGCAAAGCGCTGTCAAAAGGCCGGCTATGATGCAGTTTTGATTGGGGAGGCATTGGTGAAATCAGAGGATCCTGAAGCATTTATTCGGGCGTGTCAATCATGAGAGTTAAAATCTGTGGCATAAAAGAGGTTTCGATGGCTGTGCGTGCTTTGCAAGCAGGAGCCGATTACATAGGTCTCGTATTTTATGTGCAATCAACGCGATATGTGAAACCCGTGATAGCCCAAGAGATTGTGAGAGCTGTGCGTTGTACAGGGGGGGAGCCGGTTGGGGTTTTTTTTAATGCTTCAGTGGATGTTATACAGGGGGTTTGCGAAGAGGCCGGCTTGACTACCGTTCAATTACATGGCGTTCGTTCAATTGAAGCCAGTTTTTACTTACCAGGTTACTATCAAAGAATTTTTGCATTATCTCCCAAGGATTCTCCTCAAATGATTTTAGAGGGTTGTCCTGATCGGGATTTCTTATTGTTTGATGCGCATCAACCAGGCGGAGGTGTTGCGTTTGATTGGGATCGCTTTTGTTATAAAGGCCCTTATCGCTGGTTTCTTGCGGGGGGGCTGTCCGCAGGGAATGTGCGCAAAGGTATTGGGCGGTTAAATCCTTTTGGGGTGGATGTATCCAGTGCAGTTGAGCATAAAAAGGGAGAAAAAGACATTGAGAAAATAAAAGCATTTATGAGGGCGGTTAGGTTATGAGTTTAATGACATTTCAGACATCGAACCAAAAAGGATGGTACGGGAAATTTGGGGGCGCCTTTGTGCCAGAGATATTGATGGAGGCGATTGGACAGTTGGACGCTGGATGGAACTTCTGGAAGGAGGACAAGGCATTTTGTAGCGAATTAGCGAATATCTTATCCCATTATGCAGGAAGACCTACGCCTATGACAGAAGTTTCTAGATTTTCCCAGGCTATTGGAGGCCCACGTCTTTTTCTGAAGCGGGAAGATTTGCTGCATACAGGCGCCCACAAGTTAAACAATGCGTTAGGTCAATGTTTGCTTGCTCGTAAAATGGGGAAACATCGAATTATTGCTGAAACTGGAGCAGGGCAGCATGGGGTAGCAACCAGTGCTGCGTGTGCTTTTCTGGGGCTTGATTGCACGGTCTACATGGGCAGTGTGGATGTAAAGCGCCAGTCGCCGAATGTACTCAGAATGCGTATGATGGGGGCGGAAGTGATTTCAGTGAACCAAGGGTCTGCAACATTGAAGGATGCAGTGAATGAAGCATTGAGAGACTGGTCAGAGTCTTTTGAAGAGACTCATTATTGTTTGGGTTCTGCTTTAGGTCCGCACCCTTATCCTGAGATGGTGGCAGAATTTCAGGCTGTGATTGGGAAAGAAACGCGTGTGCAATGTGAGCAGATGATACAAGGTATGCCGGATTTGATTGTGGCTTGTGTAGGGGGTGGTTCTAACGCAATTGGGATGTTTTCTGAGTTTATTCCATACCAGAACGTCAAGTTAGTGGGAGTTGAAGCAGGAGGTCATGGAAATTGTTTGGGTGAGCATGCCGCTCGCTTTTCCGGGGGAAAGCCTGGGGTTTTGCATGGGAGCTATACCTATGTATTACAAGATGCGCATGGGCAAATTGCAGAGACTGCTTCCATTTCAGCTGGTTTGGATTATCCTGCTGTAGGCCCGATGCATGCACAGCTGTTTGAAGCAGAGCGGGTAAGTTATGTTGCTGTGACTGATAAAGGAGCAGTGGAGGCCATGCAATTGCTTGCAAAAACAGAAGGGATTATTCCAGCGTTGGAGTCCTCACATGCTTTGGCTTATTTAATTAAAATTGCATCAAGTCTAGAGGATTCTTGCTGTGTGGTGGTGAACCTGTCTGGAAGGGGGGATAAAGATTTATGACAGGCATCGAACGTATTCAACTTGCTTTTGCATCTTACCCAAAATTGTTTGCAGGCTATTTGATGGCAGGAGATGGGGGCATGGAGCAAACCTTTCACTATGCCGCCGCCTTAGTGGAAGGAGGGGTCAACCTTTTAGAAATCGGAGTGCCTTTTTCTGATCCTATAGCAGATGGCCCGGTCATTCAGGCTGCTGTGGAGCGCTCTCTTTCGGAAGGCACGCATTTGGAAGCTGTACTGGCGTTAGTTCAGCGTATTCGAGCAACCTATGCCACGGTTCCTGTTATCTTGTTCAGCTATTTAAATCCTTTATTATCTGCATTGAATCAAGCGGATTTTTGGTTGAAAGTAAAGCGGGCCGGTGTGGATGGTTTGTTGATCGTAGACTGTCCATTCGATCTGCTAAAGGATGTGCAAGGTGCTTGTTCACAGCATGGAGTGGCTTTGATTCCCGTGATTACCCCAGCTACTCCGATTTCCAGGGTACAGCAAATCGATGCAGCGACCCAAGGGTTTTTATATTATGCTTGTCGAAAAGGAACAACGGGTATCAAAACAGCATTGCCAATGGGTTTTGCAGATAAAATACAGGAAATTCGATCAGTCGCTCATAATCCAATTGTTGCCGGGTTTGGAATATCCACCGATGCTATGGCTGAACAAGTCTGCAAATCTACAGATGGGTTTGTGGTGGGTTCATTGTTTGTTAAGGCAATTGGGTCAGGGGTCGCCCCTCTAGAGTTAAAGGAGATAGCGATGTCGCTTTCCAGATGATTTTCCAAAGAGCCTATAAGCACTTAGCAGTAAATATTTGAAGTGGCGTACCTGGTGGTTAATAGGGTGTGTCTTCATATCCTGACTATCAGGTACAAGTAAGGCCATAGGTCAGTCATTCCTGTCGGAAAAATTTTAACTTATCAATGGCTTATAGCATTTTTCCATTCGCGATGGGGGGGTTAAGGGGGGGCGCGATTCCCCCCTTAAACCTAACATCCTTCGCAGTAGTTTTCAACTGATTAATTTAGGTTAAAAGCGATCGCAAGCTTAGCTTCCAACGAAAGTCAGTGCTTCCATGGAATGCTCATTTTTTCCTCGCACAATGCCTGCATAGGCTTCTTTTATCAAAGCACTCACTGAGCCTATCTCCCCACCGTTTAGTATATGATCATCAATAGATCGAATGGGCGTCACTTCAACAGCGGTTCCTGTAAAAAATGCTTCATCTGCATCATAGGCATCTTGTAATGTAATATCCGTTTCTATTACTTCAAAACCAAGTTTTCCTGCCAGAGTAATAATGGTATCTCGTGTAATTCCAGCCAAAATGGTATTCAACTTTGGTGTCCATATTTTTCCTGATTTCACCATAAAGAAGTTCTCCCCAGCCCCTTCTGAAATGAAACCTTGATCATCCAAAAATAAAGCTTCATGATAGTGTGTTCCCTGCAATTCGATAGAAGCCAGGATACCATTGAGATAATGGCCGCATAGCTTAGCATCTACCACTGTCGACTTAGGATGAATTCTGATGTAACGGCTTGTTTTCACGTCTACCAAAGGTTTGGCCAAGTAAGCCTTCCATGGCCAACAAGCAATAGCAAAGTCCACTGGACTTCCCGTAGGATTAACATTCATTTTCCCATAACCATAAAAGGCTAAAGGTCGGATATAACCTTCTTCTAGCTGGTTTTTCCTCACGAGAGAAGTAATGATTTCGCATATTTCTTCTTGAGAGTAGGGAAAGCTCATTTTCAATGTATTGATGGAATATAACAGACGATCTACATGCTCTGGCAATTTAAAAATAGCAGGTCCTTTTTCCGTTTTATAACAACGTATTCCTTCAAATGCCCCGCCTCCATAGTGCAAGGTATGAGATAATACATGAACTTTAGCCTCATCCCAGGCAACCCACTCTCCATTCATCCAAATAAAAGATGTTTTTTGCATAACCGATTCTCCTCATAAATTTTGAATAATTTGATCTACCATCTCGGCGGATCCTACTAAAATCTTTCCATCTGAATGAATATCCTGTGTTCTATAACCCTGCTCGAGAGCCTTTTCCACCGCTCTTTCTATCACGGTGGCTTCTTCCTCAAGCGCAAATGAGTACCTCAGCATTAAAGCTGCTGACAAAATTTGTGCGATTGGATTTGCCTTATTTTTCCCAGCGATATCTGGTGCTGAACCACCGCAAGGCTCGTAAAGCCCAAAGTTAGTTGCATTAAGACTGGCCGAAGGTATTAATCCTAAACTTCCAGGAATAGCTGCCGCTTCATCTGATAAAATATCTCCGAATAAATTGGATGTTAAGATCACATCAAACTGACCAGGGTTAAGGATCAATTGCATTGCGCAGTTGTCTACTAACATGTGTTCACAATGTACTTCAGGGTATTTTAAAGCGACTTTTTGAACCACTTCTCGCCAAAGCCTTGAAGTTTCTAACACATTGGCTTTGTCTACAGAAGTTAACTTCCTTCCCCTCTGTAAGGCAAATCTAAAAGCCAGCTCTGCCGCCACTTGAATCTGATGTTCGTCGTACTGAGCCACATCTTTGGCCAACTGCACATCATTACGCATTTCACGGGTATGCGCTCCGAAGTATACGTCTCCTACCAGTTCGCGTATCAATAAAATATCAACTTCGCCTGCTATCCGGCTTTTCTTAAGTGGAGAAATTTCAGCCAATGATGGGTGAATTTTAACCGGACGAAGATTGGCTGATAACTGAAAGGTTTGACGTAATGCTAAAATTGAATTTCTCTCACAGTCTTTCCACTTAGGTAAGTGAGCTTCGTGAACAGGCCCGCCTACCGATCCAAATAAAATAGCATCTGCGCGTTCACATAGCATTCGAGTGGACTCAGGAAAATGGGATCCTTGATTTTCATAACCTTCTCCGCCAACATCAGCAAAGTGCTTTTCAAAATGATGATCATAACGCTCTGCTATCCGGTCGAGCACTTGAATAGCAAAAGGCATCACTTCCTGACCCACACCATCCCCTGATAAAACCGCAATCACTTTTTTCATAATGCTCCCTCTCTCTCTTTAAATTGATCTATCATGTCCTGGTGACTCAATAAATAATCAAGATCATCTAATCCATTGAGAAAACAATATTTCCTAAAAGAATCAAATGAAAAATTTTCTTCTATTTCAGGAGTTCTGGATGAAATGATCTGTTTTTCCAAATGAATATTCAGGACATAACTGCCAGATGTTGCAAATCCCTGTAGCTTTTCAATGGAAGGTTTGGGAAGAGAAATCAATAACAATCCATTTTTAGCGCTATTGCTAAAAAAAATGTCAGCAAAGGAAACCGCTATGATGGCCTCAATCCCAGATTGTTGTAATGCCCAGACGGCATGTTCCCTGGATGAGCCGCACCCGAAAATTTCCCGAGCAATTAATATGTTACTTTCCTTAAATTGGGGTTGATTCCATATAAAATCTCTCTGA
>CAVYTG010000003.1:0-45810 GCA_963771515.1 uncultured Gammaproteobacteria bacterium
TTCTTCAGTGTTTATTTTTAATTCTTCAGTGTTTGCTTTTAATTCTTCAGTATTTACTTTTAATTTTTCATATTCTTTTCCTAGTTTCCTCAGCTTTTTCCTATTTTCCTCGAATCCCTGACTTAAGATTTCAATATCAGCTGCTCTTTTAGAAATGTGCTCTTCCATTTTTCGAATGTATCCTTCTAATAAAGCATTAATTTTTATTAATAAATCCTTCTGCTCTTCAAGCCCGGAAACAATATGTTCGCTATTGTATTCTTTTTGCAAAGTTAACAAGAATTTATTGACCAACTCCAAGTCCTCTTTTTTAAGGCCATTTTCTAAATAGGTTTTTCCTAAATCTTTAAGATCGTTTAATGCCTGCAAAATGGATTTTGCATCATCATCAAGGTCTGGGTTTTTATCAGGATGGAATACTTTCGAAAACTCTCTGCAACTCTTTTCAAAAATTCTTTTCGCTTTCGCGATTTCTTCTTGGTACGCCTCAAACTCCATTTCTCCACGTTTATACTGAAGAAGAAAAGGTTTTAACTGATCAGATGCATTCAAAAGTGCAGGGATAACATCCTTTTCTATAGCCTTGATTGCATCTTTTAAGATAGTTAGCTCTATTGATACTGAAGTATTTTCTTCCCTATGAGGAACTGTTGTTATCCGATCTTTTATTTTTGCTTCTGAATCAACACTCCCTGCCTTGTTTTCCGGCACTATCACTAAAGCACGACAATTAGTAGCTTCATCTCTTTGGGGAGGAGGCGCGATGAATGAGTTTTTCTTTTTAGGGGTACTTGTTTTTCTAGTTTGATAAATAGTATTAGAAGTAACTTTATTACTAGACCGTGCACGATGACTCGTAGTGGAACCCGTAGTGGAATACCTATCAACAGGATGTTGTCGGTTAAGACTGTTATAGGTAGAGCGAGTATAGGTAGGACGAGCATAATGCCTTACAGGATGCTGCCTTTCAGGAGGCCCATAGTGGATAATATTGATTCGATGAGGGTCTCGAGGAGTGAAATAAGAGCCTAGCTTCTCACCCATCTCTTCTAAAATTCTGACACCGGTTGCAGCTGCCGCTGTTAGTATACCTGTTGATAATACACTTGCTGTTTGAGGTGCTAATGATGCACCAAAAGCCATGGCTGATGTCGTGGTTAACCATCCCTTCACTCCTAAATATGCAAACAGGAGTCCTTCGGATAAAGCAGCATGCATACTCAATGGAAGTAATGCGCCTAAACCTTGGAACGCAACAGGCCCTAAAAACACAACGGCTGGCATGTACAATACAATACTGGCTAAATAACTAACCCCTCTGAATACATTACCTAAAATGATTCCGGGTACTCCACCTGCTGACTTGCCTAATGCATAGGCCATGGATGCCGCTTTAATCGGAGAGGTGATCAGCATCCCAACTCCAGCCCAAAGCTTGCTGACTGCATATACCAAAGATAAAACTGGAAAAGCGATAACACCTGCTGCTATACCTAATCCCTGCTTGATACCGCTCCACCTCTCTATCTTTGAAGCTAAAGCATGTATCCCTACCCCTGTCACACTATTTAATAAATCAGGGATGACTTCTGTAATAACCTTCAGAAGGCTTACGGGTGTGGTTAAGCAAAAACGGGCAATATTAAATAATGCAGCAAAAGGCATCAGGAAAAGCAGAAAATCATGATCTTTATTCCAACCTATCAAATCCTGCAGAAGTTCTTTTAAGGTTGGTTTTCTGATCGAACCTCCTCTTTCATCTTCTCTAAGACGGTTGGGTAAACCAAAAAAACTGGTAAGCCCTGACTTGAGATCATATTCCTTTATGACATTTCTTTTAACGACCTTATGACCGTTCACGGAAGCTTTAGATGACAATGGTACAACCCCATCGCCTGGATAGGCATCAAAAAAGACTTTTTTAAATAATGTATTGAACAAAGTGCTTTCTTCAGACAACAAGCCTGTTTCTCTGTAAATGCTTTGTTTTGTACGGGGTAGAAAATAAGTTTTTAATCGATCCAAAAAGCTTTGCTGCTCTTGAGCCATTCTTTGCCCTCCTCTTCTGACTATTATTTAATTATCTCAGTCATGGAATGCTTAAATAATACTTCAAAACCCCTTGAAAAGCCAATAAACACTATCTTTTCCCGTGAAATGTGAATGGGTGAGCAATGTCTCACAAACCAAAACGCAAATAGATGCTTTTTAGGTTTTTTTGTTTTTAATACAATGAATTATCAGGTGATTGACTTACTCATTTGTCTCCATTCCCTCCTTTCTTTTAGCGTAAGTTAAATTTCTATTATCACCTTGCCTCCGGAGTCCATCTAACTGGACTCCGGTTTTTATGCCTGCATCTCTTCTTTAGTCGTACCTGTCCATACTTCAAATCCAAGACGTTTAAGTTCTTGTTGAGCCATCTGCACTTTTTGTGGCTGGGATATTTGTCTTAATAAGATGAGGATTTCCAGGTTAACCGCAAGTGTTTTAGAGAGGATACCCTGATCGTTCTCACTTACTCCACCCTCCCCTTCTTTGGAAAATTCTACTGATCTTCTTAATGCATTTATCTGCTCTAAAACTTCATCTTCTTCCTCTAATCTTTTTCGGAGCCAAGTGCTCAGCGGAAGGTTTTTTGCGGCTGCTTCCTTTTCATAAAGAAGCTGTTTTTCAATTGATAATCTGAGCTGAATTGGGTTCCCTAATTTCATTTTTGCCTCGTAGTGCCTAATGTAGTGTTTTTTTATTTGTTGATTCGTTGATATACAACACTTCCATATTTTATCTGTAGATCGTAAAAACTACAAAGATTTTTATCAAAAACAAGAAAACCAACTTCAAATCAAATGCTTGAATTGCACCTGAATAGGTGCGTATGGTGTGGATACTTTAAGGACTTTAAATTAAGGAAAATATATCTTAAAAATACGTATTTTGATGCTATCAAAATCTATTAAGGGCGTATTGATTTTTCTCAATTCGCGAAGCGGATTGAGCTTAAATTAGAACATCAGGAAATTTCTGAATAAGAACTTGAAAGGAAAATCAGAAGAAAAATGCATTGGCCAAAAGACCAACACATCATGAAAAGAATCTTGTTGAGGAACTTAATTTAAATGAGGAAAAATAATTTCTATTGCTCTAACGATACATCTTCAGGTGCAAGCATTTTCAGGATAAACTCATAAAGGGTCATTATCCCGAAGCACCCGAAAAAAAGAACAGCAGATGCAATCCAGGCCGCATGTTTCGCATCAGGCTCCATCCAGATGGACATAACCAAAAAGATCAAACATAAAATGGGCGAGCCTAAAATACCAAAAACCATGTGAACGGGTTTTCTAAGTGCCAGCAAAATGGAGAAGGCAATATGCCGAACAAAGAACAGAGCCATTTTAAATAAGGCCAGCAACAGCACTCCAAAGAATCTTAATATCTTCTTCCAAAGCGGCTTTTCAGGTTTTGGAAGCGGGATGACTTCGTCATAATTGGCTATAGAACTATTACCGGGAATAACCTTTCTTTGCATCAATGCATTCTCCTTTGGTTAACGTTGGTCAACAATGGCTTTTTTAGGTTGACATTGCCTGTATTTACCTGTCATTATACATCATTTTTATCATAAAAATAACCTTTTTTTTAATATTTTAATTGAATTATGGACTTCATTGACCTCGCATCACGTTGCGCCCCAAGCGTTCATCCAACTACCCTCGCGGCTATCGTTCAGCATGAATCTGCTTTTAATCCTTATGCCATTGGCATTAATAGCAAGAGGTTATCGCTTAGACGCCAACCCACCAACAAACTTGAAGCAATAGAGATATCCAATTTTTTAAAAGAACAAGGGGTTGATTTTGATTCAGGCTTAGGTCAGGTCAATGCTAAAAATCTAAGTTGGCTCAATTTAACAAGTAGAGACCTGTTTGATCCTTGCAAAAATATCAAAGCCTCCGCCAAAGTATTAACTGATTGTTACAGACGCGCCACTCTTCGTTATGAAGATGGACAAAAAGCCCTTCATGCTGCCCTCTCCTGTTATAATACCGGCAACTTCAATCAAGGTATTTCTAATGGATATGTCGGCAAGGTTCTGGCAAAGACTAAAAGAATAGTTCCAGCCATCGTAACTCAAGAATCAAAAAGCTCTGAAATCACTTCACTCAAAACTGACAGCAAGAAAAGCTTTGAAAAGAAAGACGCCTTCAAGACAAAAAACAAACCTGATGCTTTCCAGCTCAACAGGAAATCCTTATGAATCCAAAACCTATAAAACTACCAAAAGCCACTATCGCCTTTTTAAAAAAAGAGGCTCATACACTTACCATCATTCAAAAACCTGATATGCAATGGATGATTACATTCCTTATGATGCAAAAAAATGGTAAAGAGGAATTATGTACCCTACTCACTCAAAAAGGTGAGGTTAGAACTTGGGCGCATACAGATCGACTTTTCTCTTTTATCAAAGAAAGGTTCAGGATAGAAAATGGAGCTTTCCAGCTTAACGTTCAAAAAAACTCTCTTCCAATGCAAGGCTCTTAACGCCAATGGCTCTCATGCATTGAATAAAAAGCATAGCGCTAAAGGTTCCCCGTGACATCCGGTTCCTCATATCCTCTACACTAATATGAACATCTATTTCCTTTAGTTTTAAAACCAGTCCGGGATAATCTATCCCTCTTTTGGCCAGCTCTGCCTTAAGTATTTTGACAACCACCTTCGACCAGTAGGCTTTATCTGATTTCATATCAAACCTCGCATTATTTATTTGATACTAATCGTAAATTAAAAATAAATTTTGTGCAAATTAGTTGACATTAATATCTTTTATGTTATTATGAAGATATATTAGTTACCAAGGAGATCAAGATGAACTTTCTAAAAACACCCAGACTTATTTCTCTTAACCAATCTATCATCGCTATCATACTCTTCCTATTTGCAAGCTCAATCTTTGCCGGCATCACCCATGAACAAAACGGGACAGTCATAGGCGCTGTTGCAGGCGGAGTACTTGGGAATCAGTTTGGAAAAGGCAAAGGGAAAACTGCTGCTACTATCGTGGGCACCCTAGCAGGTGGTTTCACTGGTAATCAGGTTGGAAAATCGACTGATGAAAAAAACAAGAAAAGGAAGTTAGCGGATCAAAAGAGACGCCAAGCTTATGTTCAACAAAGAAATGCTCAGCATTATGAGCGACGGTATCATGCTAAAAAAACACAAAAGCATCATCATTCTAAAAAGTACGTCAGTCAAAAATATACAAAATGTCGTCCTTATAAATCTATTATCTGGATCGACGATGAGCCTTTCAAAACCACGGGTAAAGCTTGCATTGTCAAAGGTAAATGGCAGATTATCAGCTAAATAAAACCTGATGAACAAGGGGTAGCGCTCTGCCCCTTTTCATCGATAAAGCTTGGTCGTTTTTTATACAATTTGACCTTATGCCTGACAGGAGAATAATCTGTAGCACATTTTCTTAAGATTTCCACTGGGTTATCCACAAAGTTTGTGGACAAACTAAAATAACAATAGAAACAAAAGGTTAAAAACATGCATTTTCAAGAAAACATGCCCAGAAGCACCTTTCACGGTATTGTAAAAAACATCGCTCTTATATTTTCATGTATTTTAATCAGCTCCTCCCCTACCCTCGCTAAAACTTCTTTTTCAGAAGGCGCAAAATATGAGGTTTGTTTTACGCCCGGAGAGGATTGCACAGGCTTAATCATTAATGCTCTTAACAAAGCAAGAGAGCAAGTTTTGGTTCAGGCATACTCTTTTACCAGCGCACCAATTGCTAAAGCTTTGCTGGATGCTCATAGAAGAGGCGTTGATGTTAAAATCATTTTAGATAAAAGCCAGCTTACGGCAAGGTATAGTATCATGCGTTATCTTTTAAATAATGAAGTTCCTATCTGGATCGACACAAAACCCGCCATTGCCCATAACAAGGTCATGGTGATAGACCAGACCACTATAACAGGCAGCTTTAACTTTACAGCGGCAGCCCAAAGCCGCAATGCTGAGAATGCGCTGATTATTGATGATCCTGAACTTGCAAAGCAATATAAGACTGCTTGGGTTAAGCGTTTAAAAGTATCCAAAAGGATCGAACCATGATATCGCCAAGCAAAGACAGGTCTACACAAAAAGGAAAACTCGAAATGCTAATCGATGCCATTATCGATTAAGACCTGAAAACCATTCAACATCTTTTGGCAGAGGGCGTCAATGTGAATCAGCATGAGGATGAAGAGGAAATAAAACCTCTTCACTTCGCCGTTCAAAATAACTGTTTGCCTGCCGTTGAAATGCTCCTTTTGGCAGGCGCTGACCCTTCTGCAAAAACAGCCAGCAGTTACACATCATTGGACATTGCAAAGCTTAATCGCAATGAAAAAATCATGGCTTTTTTAGGCAACTTTGTGATGTACTAACCGGCAGAAATGTTTCTTAAATCAATGTAGGATTACTTATGACAAAGAAAGAATTTATAGACGGGGTTGCAAGTCTTGCAGGCTTGAGCAAAAAAGACAGTGAAGCAGCCGTTAATGCTGTCATCGATCATTTACAGGCACTGCTTGCTAAGGGTGAATCTATTGTATTCCCAGGCTTTGGTAGCTTTAGTGTCAAAACAAGGGCTGAACGCAATGGTAGAAATCCGGCAACAGGGAAACCCATTAAAATCCCTGCCAGTAAAGTCGCTTCCTTTAAAGCTGGAACTAAACTGAAAGAAGCCGTTAACAAGTAAAAATGGATTGAACTTATGAGAGGAAAGGTAAAACGCATTGACCCATCAGCCTTAAGCCTTATTGTTTATGAGATAGAGCTAGCTAATGAAATGCTGTTAAATCTCTATGAGAATATTAAAACACATGAGGTATTTGGGTTAAATATCGCGGATACTCAAAATCTCACTATTGAGTCTGTTATAGAATCCTTCAGTAGAGAGCTCAATGAGCTAAATAAGTTTATCGGGAATATTTCTCTCCTCAACTTAAATCTATCACTTTCTTTCTACTATGGTTTTTTAACCTCAGATCAACTCACAGATAGCTTAATATGGGCAATAGATGAATTAAATAAAAACATTTCATCTCTTTCATCAACCTCAATACTAAACATTTATTCCTCTATCGTTGGTGCCTGTGGCGCTTTTCGTGAAAAAGTAATTTATGAAGAGCTACAAATTTACCTCCTGGAATTAATGCATGAAGGTGCAAGAATAGGTGGTGTTAAAATTTATGGTCCAGAAAAAGACAGTGATGAAATTTTTCAAGCAACAATGAAAAGTGCTATGAAAGCTGAGAAGCTTTTTTTCTCATTAACTAATAATCCAGACTTCGGTGCCTTGACACTTTCTAACAAAATTAAGGAGCGCTTATTCATATCCAGGAAAAAGGCACCTATAGATATTCAAGAAAACTCGGGTCGCCAAACTATTTCAGCTTACAAATATGCTATAGAGCAATCTATGGAAGGAATTGATATTAGCGAGATTGAAGATACAAAAGATCTCTACCATCGTATAGGTTGGCACCAATATGGGAATAAAAGCCCTTCAGGTAGCCACTTAACATTTTTTAAGGGTTCTACTCCCTATGTCAGAAAACAAGATGAACCTCTAGAAATTAACTTACAGTTTAAGCCAACCCTTAACCAGATAGGCAATGCTTACATTAAAGGCGTTGGAAGCTATGGAAAAGTAAAAATTAAAGACATTTTGTTCATTATAGAGACATTCACTAACCAAGAACCTGAGAAGGAAAAAGCACTTGCCTTACTCCTTATTCGTTATAAGCAAGGGGATGGAGAAGCTTTCTCAATAGAAAGTTTAGAATCAGCAGGGTTTGTTTTACCAACCCTTTCTAAGGAGCGCCAATCTATTTTACAAAAAATTCAACGTGCGGCTTTTCTTATTTGCTACTTTGAGGAAGCGAGAAGAAACAATGGTGAGCCCCACCTCCCAGAATATCCCTTTGGAGCCGCTATCAGCTGTGCACTACTACTGATTAAACAGGGCCACCTAAGAATGATTGATGTTTTTGATGAAGATTCAGAGTTTGGCGTTTTCACGGGTAAGAGCGTAATGGGAGAAAATAGAAATAAAACACTTACCAAATTTAAAAATTTATTCGACTTTTTCCTAGAGGTAAACAAGGAAGATAATATAGCATACTATGTTGATGAGCTCTCAAACTGCCCTGACGTGAGCGATATGCAGTGGTCTCCATCTACTAATTATTTTTATGGATTGTTTTCTCATATGAATGAAAAAAATAAGCCCTTTATAATCCATTATTCTGAGCCTTCTTCAGATGAAGATGATTTAATCACTATTGATTTTTTTTAGTGCCTTTTTATATTTTGTTGCGCAAACGTTCGTTTGTGCAACAAAAATCAATCCACAGTCAAATAAGGGGTTGCGTGTTGCGTAAACCTGTTGCATAATCATTTTTATTTGCAACAGGTTTATGCAACAATTTATCGGATACGCTCGGGTATCAACCCAAGAACAAGACAACAAACTCCAAATCGATGCCCTTAAGGCAGCAGGATGTAACCGTATCTTTCATGAAAAAGCATCCGGCGGAAAATGGGATCGCACCGAACTACATCGACTGCTCGATCAATTGCGAGAAGGAGATACCGTAGTTGTCTATAAACTAGATCGACTTTCTCGCTCCCTTAAAGACTTATTACTCACCCTGGAAAAAATTGAGCAGGCAGGCGCTTATTTTAAAAGTCTCACCGAAACCATCGACACCAGCACTTCCGGCGGCCGAATGATGATGCAAATTGTCGGAGCTTTTGCAGAATTTGAACGCGCCATGCTGCGTGAAAGAACACAGCATGGACTTAAATCTGCCAGAAAACAGGGAAGAATCGGCGGAAGAAGAGAAAAGCTTACTCAAGCCCAACAAGATACCATCATTTCCATGGTATCCACTGGACAAAAAAACGCCGCCGATATTGCTCGGCTTTTTAATGTACATCGCTCAACAATTTCACGTATACTTAAAAAGGTCGAATCTCTCGAACTCTAAAGAAAGTATGGGCGCAAAAATGAAGGATATAGCTGCTAAAATAACAACACGAATGTTGTGGTGTCTCATCATACGGCAGAGTCTTACCCGAAGTGCAAAATAAGTTATAGTTCGGCTTCTTAATATAAGGAGTCAAATAGATATGGGAAAATGTTATAGTCATTTAACTGAGATACAACGAGGGATTTTGAGTAGGATGCTTGATCAGAGAGTAAAGAAACCTGCCATTGCAAAACATCTGGGAGTAGACGTTTCTACAATCTATCGAGAACTTAAACGAAACTCCTGCAGGGATGAGCAGCGCTTTAAAAGCGTAACATATTACTGCCCATATCGTGCTGAGAAGAAGTATTTGAAACGCCGTCAGAGAGCCTCAAAGCTAGAGGAAAATCATGAACTACGGGCATTTGTTTGCAGTAAATTACGGGGGTCTTGGTCACCTTGGCAAATCGAGTGGCAACTTAAGTACCACGAACCGGGTTTAGCAAATATCACGCACGAAACCATTTATCGGTATATTTATGGGCACTGGACATCACGTATGGAGTTTACCCGGTATTTGCGCCGTAGGCGTCCAACAAGAATAAAGCATGGAAGTCGCAAAAAGCGTATAATGTCAGAGTATTCTATTTCTAACCGTCCAGAATTGGTTAACAAACGGGAGGAGTTTGGTCATTGGGAATGTGACCTGATGGTTTTTGCTAAAGGAGTCAAAACGAACTTAATAACGTTAGTAGAGCGTCAAAGCCGGTTTTTATTGGCTATTAAAAATGCCAACAAGCAAGCAAGACCAACTGCACTAGCGATCATTAATGCGCTAAAGGGTAGAAAAGAACTTGTCTCGTCAATAACGTTTGATCAAGGAAGTGAATTTGCGGATTTTGCTTTAATAAAGTTATGCCTTGATGCAGATGTTTATTTTTGCACCCCGGCAAGTCCGGAAGAGAAGGGTGGCATAGAAAATAGAAATGGTGTTTTAAGGACGGTATATCAGCGTGATTGTGATATTGTGTCTGTATCACAAGATGATATAGATTTAGTTTTAGATTCAATAAACACAAGACCCATGTTGTGCTTAAATTTCCAGTCACCACAAATGGTTTTTGAGAGGCAGAAAGATTTTGCAAATGAGATTAACTGGTAAAAATGAAGACACTAATGCTTGGGATTGCTTGCTAGCTCTTAACACGGAATTAAATAAGCACAGAATCTCGTACACAGTTAATTTTGCTTGTGGCATTTTTACGGCAGTCCTTAGCTGCAAAGATCAAATTCCAATTCAGAACTGGATAGAGCTATTCATGAATGAATCAAACGCGAACGCCAATGATATTGATACTTTGAATGAGCTATTACAAGCTTTGCTGGGAGTATATAACAAAATTGCTATGCAACTGTATGATGATGAATTTGAGCCAGTACTTTTAGAATCACAGAAAATTATAGACTGGTCGAAAAGCTCAGCAGAAAGTATTATGGATTGGTGTTTTGGGTATTGTCGAGGTATGGATTTTAGTCCGTCTCTTTGGTTAAAGGAACAATACGAATACTCAATGCCAATAGCAATCTTAGGTGGAATTACAGATGTTGATGATGAGGATCAGGATCAGCCAACTAATGAAGAATTAAGAGAGTTGGCAATGATGATTCCGAGTTTAGCGCAAAGCGTATATAACATAGGTTTTGATGCGAGAGAGGATGAGCTACAGTCAAAGAAAAATCATAAACTTGGTCGTAACGATCTGTGTTTTTGTGGTAGTAGTAAAAAGTTCAAAAAGTGTTGCCTGGGAGGTTCAGAAGTAAAAACGATTCACTAGTTGCTTTTGACAAGTTACCCACAGATGTGGATAATCGGGGAGAGCAAATCAAACACTTAGCCGAAATATAAATGCACTTCGCGTGAGACTATCCAATACCTACCGCAGCTTTGATCGCTTCTGTAACTTTCTTAACATTTTCTTTTGGCTATGTTACTTTGAAAGCAGATAAAGTCTCCTTAAAGATTGCAAATTTTAACGTAGCAATAGACAAGGCAAACCAACTTCTCACTTCAAGCGCTAAAGCATATAGTAAGATAGCAGCTAAAATTACTGAACTAGAGCAAAAGCCAAGAAGTAAATTAATCTCTGAAAAGCAAATCCACAGTCCTGAGAAAATGCTCTCTAACATAAAACAATTGTCTATTGACCAAAAAAACAAACTTGAATCATTGAGTGTAGAGCTTCAATCTCTAAAACAGGAATTAAAATAAAAGAGTTGTTATACACACATATCGTGTGTGTAATGTTTCAATGAACTGGAATATTACATCTCGCGATATCATTCGCGCTATCAAAAAAGATCATTGGCAGCACGTCGCTCAAGGTGATCACTGGCAATTTAAACACCTAAAGAAAAAAGGGAAAGTCACTGTACCTCACCCTAAAAAATCTTTAGGTATTAAAACCATTAAATCCATTTTGAAACAGGCTGGGCTAAACCCCAGAGGAATTTGAAAAATGAAATGCTCCCAAATATTTAATCGATATGATAAACTAAATATTTGGAGAAAAAAGATGAGTAGACAACAATACCCTGGAGCTAAAAAATTTCGAGTTGCATTCAAGGCAATTAAGGGAAAAGAGACCCTTGCGAGTTTAAGTGCGAAGTATGGAATAGCTCCGACGATGATATCGAAGTGGAAAAAGAGAACTGCTAGAAAGAGGCAGTGAACTCTTTGAAAAAGGTTACAAAACAGTGGATGTCCGTTTAGAACATGAACGAGATCAATTACTTAAAAAAGTAGGTGAGTTGAGCCTGGAGGTAGACTCCTAAAAAAGGCATACGCGAGCATCTAACGTCAAAAGAACGTCGGTTGCTCGTGAATCCAAATTTAGAACTATCAGTATCCCGTCAATGTCAGTTGCTGGGCGTAGAGCGCAGCGGTCTGTATTATAAACCTGTCGCAAAGGTAGATGATACGGTGCTTATGAACCGGATTTATGATATTTGGTATAAGCAACCCCACTTTGGTTATCGTCGGGTTACCAAGGTATTAAAGCGAGAAGGCATGCTGATTAATCGTAAAAAAGTAAAACGATTGATGGACATGATGGGCTTGAAAGCCATTTATCCAAGCCCTAACACCTCTTTGAAAAAAGAAGGACATGAAATTTATGAGTACTTGCTTGATGGACTCTGTATAAGCCGACCCAACCAGGTCTGGCAAGTGGATATCACTTATATCCGCACACGTAAAGGATTTGCGTATCTAACGGCCTTGATAGATGTCTATAGCCGTTATATTGTGGGTTGGTCTTTATCAAACACAATGGATACCACTTCTTGTTTAGAGGCATTAACCCGAAGCCTGGAGCAGGGAAAGCCAGAGATCATCAATTCAGATCAAGGTTCTCAGTTTACCGCTGGGTTATGGACAAATGCCTTAAAAGACCAGCATATTAAGATCAGCATGACTGGTAAAGGCAGGTGTCTGGATAATGTGTACATTGAACGTTTTTGGCGGTCAATCAAACATGAAAAGATAAAATTATCTGAATTTGATGACATTCATGAGCTTGAACATTTGATTGACGAATATGTTCAACATTATAATCATGAACGGCCCCATCAGGCATTGGGAGAATTAATTCCCCATGAGGCGTTTGTTCAGACAAAAATTATTTCCTAATTTAGGACGCTTTTTGTCGGAACCGAAGGGGGCATTTCAAAATGCTTGAAATAAAATCTTATCCTGCCATTTTAGAGCCTACCAATGAAGGGCCTCTTGCAGGCTAAGAATTTGGCTACCGAATTTTAAGAAGGCAGATTTTGGCTAAAAAAAGGGGGAGATTTTCGAGAAATTCAGTTAAAAAGGTGAGTGTTTTGTATTTTTTGAGAGTTTTTCAAGATTTTAGACGCAGCTATCCTATGTCAGCAGCAATCCTTCCGGCTCAAGAACCCGTAATCTTTTTAAATTAAAACAAATAGCCTGCATATAAGCCGCAAACTGATTTTTTACAAGACCTCGATAACGAGCTCGCTTGTTATCTTTGGAAAACACTCGCTCATAGGGAGAGCGCAGGTGAGTAAACCAGCGGTCTTGGTCTTTGTTTTTAGCTCGCATGTTATTTTTCTTGATTGCCCTTAAATAACATCCTCGACGAATAGCCTCTTTTTCCGCTGCTTCTGTACAATAGGCCTTATCTGCATAAATCGCTCCCTGGTCAGGGCATACATGCTTTAACCCTTTCGCATCGGTTAAATTAGCTGGGGTGATCGCTACTTTATTGATGAGCCCACTTTGAGTATCCACTGATACATGTTTTTTATAACCGTACCAAAATTTACCCTTACCCTTGCAACCAATCCGGGCCTGATGATCAACAGCAACTTTTGGCAATACCTCATTATTCAGCTTTTCATATTTTTGCTTGATGGCTTCATCTCGCTCCCTCCAAAGGCTAGCCTTCGATATCAGAGAGCTGGCATCTACTACGCTAAAAACCTCGTTCATCAATCCTTGCCCCTTAATTGCTCCCGAAGATGATTAAATACATTCGACAATCCTCGCGCCCCTATCGCTGAACGTAGCCGGCTAAACACACTGAAATCAGGCGTCTTTTCCAACAAAGTAAATCCACAAAACCATTTGGCTGCATTGTTTTCCTGCAGATATTTTTCTAATTCACGATCGCTTAAATCTTCCATAAATTGCAGCAATAAGCATTTGAATAACCTTAGACGACCATACCCCTTATAAGGATTGGCTTTCTCTATCTTCTTCAGCGCCCGGTTAGCATACTCAAACGTCCAAATGGCTGTGAACTTCCTATAGCTGTGATCCATCGGTATTAAATCTTCAAGACTGACCATTTCTATTTGATGCATCTCTTTGAGCTCCTTTTGGGTTTATCCATTTTAACAAATTTGCAAACCATTCGGTTTAGTTTTCAACAGGCCCATGAAGGTTATAGTGTCTTCTTTCCAGATTTCCCTGGGGCTATTAGTGCTGGGGATGATTATGAAGATGCTGTTTTAAATGCTACAGAATGTCTCTCTTTACACCTGTACGGCATGATGAAAGATGATGAGCAAATACCTGAACCAACTCATATGTCTGATGTAGTAAAGACCTTAGAAAGTGGTAGTTATCCGCCCTTATTCATCCAGACGTGTTCGCTGTGAAAGCCAAACAAGAAGACAAGGCGGTTAGAATCAATATCACTCTTCCAAAATTTTTACTAGAAGCTGTTGATATGCGCGCGTATCAATTAGGTATTGATCGATCTAAGTTAATTCAAAAAGCAACTAGAGAAATTTTATAATCAAAGATAACTCAATCTTTATTCTTGTTGTTTTCTACAATCTCATTAAAGGAATTGCCAAAATTTTTATTGGCAATATCTTCAAATTGTTGATCATTAAACCCAATTTGCTTTTTCAAATTTTCGTATCCAAATAACGTTGCCAATAGCCCAAAATGCTCTTTCAATATACTCTTATTTGTATCGCGCAAACAGTTTGATACCACTAACGCCCAATAAACTTTATTTATCTCCTTTTTTGCAAGCTGATTTGATTCGTCAATTTCTTTCGCTAAAAGGTAACTTCGATAAGAAAACATTGCAATAAAAACTGTGGCTAGAGCAGATACAATAGTTGAAACAACAATCAGTACGTTCATTATTAACTCCTTTTAATTTAATAATAATTCTTAGCAAATATAGACTCTCCAGCAAGAATATCTAATCAAATCACTCTTTTATACCCGTTATTCAGTATTTTTACAGTCAAAATTAACGGCGTAATAATTTCATTCAGAAGGGGGCATTTCAAACAACAATCTAATTTACCACTCTAAAGGCTAAGCATGCGAACCGGCACCCTAACAGCTTTTTACAAATTTTTACCAAGACAACTCGTTACGCCTAATACTGCCTGTCGATCCGCGCCTTCCCTAATTAAAGATTCTATTTTCCCGATCAGGTTGTCAACAAGACCTCCAAGGCTTCCAGCAGAAAAATTTCCCTCCCCTTTCCTCGCCTTTCCAAGCACCCATGACAACTGCTTTGCGTAATCAATAGCTCTTGTTGTTAAATGACAAAGATTCCTGGAAGGAGAGAAAATGTCACCCAGCTTAATGCTTGTTTCGCAAAGAGATTTTTGAATATAAGGCGCTTCCCGTTTCATATGCTCTTTTTCATGTAGCCATCTTTTTTCTACGGTGTCTTCCCTTTGCTTAATCATAGTGCCTTGGCTTGAGTGTTTATAAAAACCTAAAGGAGTTTTCCAGTTTTTATCCTCTATAATCTTCATCGCCCGGGATACAGCATGTTGAACGAGTATTCCCTTATGTTGATCTTTGTTCATAATCCAAAATTTAAGTTCTTCCCAAAGGTCTTTAGGGCAAGAAATCAAAAGGTTTTTCCTTTCTATGGTTCTACTGAGCGCTGCTTTTAAAAAAGACTCTTGTCTTCTGGTTAGATTATTATGAATTTGATTAAAATTAATATCACCCTTTTCCCCTATTTTAGGGATAGCCATCTTAGTATTATTGTTTTCTTTTGTATTTGATCTTATTTTTATGGATAAGGTCATTTTTGCTGGTTGTGATCGGCAATTTTGGCTGTGTGTAACTTCACTCTTCTTCCTGTTGTCAGCTTTAGCTTGAGGATCAGAATCTGTCGCGAGAGTTTCTATAACGAAGCTTGGTATATGGAAGTGCGTTTGTACCCTCCCTTTCCATGAGAAGTTCTTTTTTAGAAGTAAACCTTTCTTTTTAAGATCATTTAGAATGGTGTCTAATGTTCTTTCAGAAAGAGAAGACCATTTCGAGAGGTCTTTTTTAGAAATACAGCACCAAGGAATATCTTTATGTGTAATTTTTGTATTTGCAAAGGCGAAAGCGATCTTAGAAAAGATCAGGGCAGCATTTAATGATCCTGTTTTTTCTAAAAGGTATTCTAGCAGTTTTATATTTACAGGAACTTCTTTATTTTTACCCAAAGTGCTTATAAAGAGTCTTTTCTTACCATACCAGGTGCTAACTTTTTTCTGAATTAAATATTTTTCTTCCAGTAGGGCAAGCGTCCGATCAGTTTTCTTTTTGCTAAAACCAAACCATGAAGCAATTTGCGCTCTTGATCTGGCAATACATGTATTACCATTTTTCCGGATTTTGGAATTGATTTCGTGGAATTTGATTTTTGTATATAAGAGGGAGGCTTGCAGGTTGCCTGTGATTTTTTGGAGTTTGTTAAACTCATTAAAATAAATAGGGCATAAGCCAATAGAGGACGGGCTATTACCAGTCATTTGTTTCTCCTTAAGGCAAGGTTGCTTATAGGAGCCACATAGATTATAATTTTTTTGTTCTGATGGGTTGCAATTAAATCCATGTGACGCATCTTAAAATGCCTTAGTTCACGCTAAGGCATTTTTTTGTCCCCACGTGGGGACTAATTTGTCAGCTCAATAACTTTTTTCGATATACATTCTTTTATTTCCTCTGTTATTTCTTTGAAGTTGATTTTTTCTTCTTTAAAAAGGTTTGCTATGTCTTTTGGGAAGTGAATAGATGGGGATGCATTGTTATCAAGACGCCATGTGAATATATGCCTCCCATCTTTCGCTATAACTTTTCTAGACTCACTAAGTTCTTTCTTGTTAAGGTTTATGCTTTTCTCAATCTCTTTTATTATTCTGTTTCCGCCAAATTTCCCTGTTCTTATTCTAGGTGCTAATGATATCAGCGCCTTAAGGTGCTGATCGCTTTTAGAGGAGAGCCTGCTTAGCTCTTCTGCTGTCCTAGCAGAAACTTTCCTGAAATCTTCTATAGCACTACTTAATTCAAAAGGAATTTTTCTAAAAGACAGCAATCGAGATACTTGTTGTTTGCTTATTCCTAAAATTTCAATTAAGTCTTTCTGAGAAATAATTCCTTCATCAATTTTTTTTGCGTAGCTCATTCCTTTTGCATATTCCGATATATCATTTCGCTTTTCATTTTCAATGGCTTGTATAAAAGTTGCCATTCGATCATCTAGCTCATTTACAATCACTTTTAATTTTACTTTAGCGATCTTTGAAGCGCGCCATCTGCACTCACCAACGATTAACTCATATTCTCCTTTTATTTCGCTATGAGGTCTAACTATACAAGGGACTTGTTGACCAACCTGCTTGAAGCTTTTTGCTAAATCTTCTAAATCCCCAAGCTCATTTTCTGGGCGGTCTTTCCCAGACCACCTATGTATTAGGTAAGGGTCTATTTCAATTATTTCTGTGCGATCAACTTCTTGAAGCTCTTTGCTATTTGAAAATCGCTTCGACTTTTTATTCTTTTCTATATATTGCATCAACCTGGATGATTCATTGTGCTCAGCTTCAGCGAGAGGTTGATCTTCTTGAGACTGTCGTAGCTTATTTAAAACTTGAATTGCACCACAACTTGTGAAAGTTTCATTATTGTTCATTATTTTTCCTTGCTTCCTGAGAGTTTGTTTGAGCGAGCCATATTTCTTTAAAGGCACCCAAAACTTCATTAAAAACAGCGTCCATTGAATCTAAACCACGCTGGTATGTCTTTTTCGAGCTTGTTGGCAGCTCATATAGTGAGCAAAAATTAGAAGCTGCTCTTTCTATTTCTGCAGAATAAACAATATGTTTTTGCATTACATAGGAACCAAACTCTTTAAGCATTATTCGTAATATACTTTCTGATGGTTTGTTTTTAGGGTGCTTTGTAACTAGGATTCTAAAAAAATCTAAGGACTTAATTTTTCCAGATGCTTCTAGATGCTCCTTTAAAGTTTTACAATAAGTGCAAAATGAGGCTAAATCTGGCAGAGCCGGAGGAACAGGGATGAGTAAAGCATTGCAAGCATTAATGGCATTAAGAGTAAGGACATTTAAATTTGGCCCACAATCAAGCATGATGACATCATATTCATCTTTTATGTATTCGATGGCATTTAAAAGACGTTCATCTGGTAAACCTAATTTTCTTATTAATTTTATTTGCTCTTCGTAGTTTGTTAGCTTTATTTCAGCTTGGGTTAGCGTTAGATTTCCTGGAATTATATCAATCCCATCAAAGTAGGTTTTTTTTATTAAATTGGTTATATTTGAGGCTTCGCCCAATAGAGCTGGCTTTATTGTTTCTTCTGGACTTATATCTAAGTCGGGTATGAAGCCGTAGTAAAGAGAATCTGTCCCCTGACCATCCATTCCTATACACAGAACTCTTAATCCAGAAAGTGCTATTTTACAGGCAATGGAGTTGGTGGTGGTAGATTTACCAACCCCTCCTTTGAAGTGAGATATAGCAAGCACTATAGGGTTAGATCCTTCTGGCCTTTTGTAGCGAGTACCTGCTTTATCTCTAATTTTATTTATCATTTCTAAGGTGTAATATCTAACACCATTAATTTTTTCTGGCTCAAATTCTGAGTCAGTTTGTTCAAGTTTTCTTAAGAAAGCATCTGAGCGACCTATCATTTCGCATGCTTCTTTCATCTTAAACTTTCTTAGAGTTTTTTTGTTAACAGCTTTTATTTCTTTCGTCACTTCTCCTGATAATATATCTGTACCAAGGTCACTGAAAGCCCCCAAAATAGTTTGCAAGTCATCTATGCCATACTGCGTTAAAGTTGAACTCATTTTTGATCTCCATTTTAAGCACTAATGATAATATATCTGATTGTTCGGCTTTTCAATGGTTGTTTTTAAAAATAACCAAACTTTTCTGTTTTTGGTTTTTTTTGAGTGAATTTGCGGTAATTGTTGAAAATATTAAATATTTATTTGAAAATGTGGGAAAGCGTAGTTTTACTTTTATATTCTTGAGTGTGGCCGAGCAGATCGGAATTTAAAACTAGAGTCGGGAGTAGAGCAAGGCAAGTGAGGTGACATGAAGCTGGCAAATGTGAAGAGATCGAAAAATCAAATATGAAGCTTTTACAACAGGGAAAGGCTTGCCATTGGAGAAACCCAAACAATAGCAGGTATTACGCTGCCATCTTGACTAAGAATCTCTTTCAGGAATGGGTAATTATAAAAGCTTGGGGAGGAAATAGAGGAGGGCAAGTAAGACATAGCCTTTTTGAAAACTTTGATGCTGCTTATAAAGAGCTTGAAAAACTCAAGAAATTTAGAGAGAGAAGAGGGTGCGAATCAATTTAGCGTATCTCAACATATAGTGCGCTTAAAACATGAATTGATCTTCAATTCATGTTTGTTATAGGGGGATTATAGGAACTTAGAGGATTAGAAAGGAAGTTTATAGAATAGAAGAGAGGTTTGATATGAATATCTCGAGTAAAAGAGAAACAGTTACTTTTTATCCAAAAGTGAATATCGAAGAGTGTTCTAAAAAACAGTCAATGCTTAAAAGAGCTTAGTTCACTGTTTAAGAGTAGAAACTGATAATTATAATTGGATGATATCTTAAGAAATCGTAGGGAAAGCTTTAATTTGTCTTTTAGAAGGTAAATAAAATGTTTGAAGTAACTGAAATAAAAGAGGTGCGCGTAAGCCCAATAAATGAAAAATCTAATCAATTATTCAAGTTAAAAGAGCATGCGGTAGTTGGAATAAGTCCATTTAATAGTTATTTTAAAGAAGAAAAAATAGAAAAGATAATAAGTTGGGCTATGGGAAATTTTAATTCTGTCAATGTTTTTATTCCAGACATGATATCTAAATTTAGCTTGCAAGCGGTTGGTTATTCATTAGAAAGGGCAATAAAGAAAACAAGGAGACAAGATTCATACTTGAAAAATAAGGTGATTAGAGCTTTAAATAATATTGGCTTTTCCGATGAAGAAGCTTTTCAAAATGTGTTGTTTATAAGCGCACTGAATTCTAATGAGAGTTATGTGGAGTTGTATAACCAATGTATTGATTTGTTTGAAAAGAATCCTGAATTTAGATCAGATTGTTTTGCTGCTTCTGAATGGGTGCTTTCAGGAATGAAAAAAGTAAGCTTGAATGAACACTCCTTAAAACATGCGGTTAAATATTTTTTATATGAATTACCTCTTTTTTTAAATACGCCACAAATATTAAACATTTCTTCATCACTTTTTATTTATCATAATATACCCTACTACATTAAAAAAATTTATGATGATTATAGTATTGTTTCTTCAAAACAAGGCTTTATAGCTGTAGAAATTTCAGAGGGGTGAATCATGACTAACCAAGGAATGGCGCCTATTTACTTAAAAAATATCTTGTTGAATCTTCCAGGGAGTGTTTACTGGAAAGATAAAAATGGTGTCTATCTAGGATGTAATAATTTTCAGGCAAAAATGGCTGGTTTAAATTCTCCTGAGGAAATAATTGGTAAGACGGACTATGATCTTTCTTGGAAAGATATTGCACCTATTTTGGCTAAAACAGAACAAGAAATCATGACATCAGGAATTCCTAAAGAAATAATAGAAACCCCGAAGCTTTCAGATGGAAGAAAATTAATAATGATAACTAATAAAGCCCCTCTCTTTAATGAGAGAGGAGAAATTATAGGTATTGTTGGAACTTCTATTGATATTACTAAGCAAAAAAAATTAGAAGATGAGTTGCGGGAAATGACACAAAAACTTGAAAATGTTTTAAATACAATACCTGGACACGTTTATTGGAAAGATATAAACGGCGTTTATCTTGGGTGTAATGATCTTCAGGCAAGAGATGTTGGCTTAACTAAAGAAGAGATGATTGGAAAAACAGATTATGATGTGGCTTCAAGAGACGTAGCAGATAAGTTGAGAAGAATTGACAAAAAAGTAATGGAGGAAAAGAAGGCTATAACAATTGAAGAAGAAGCTCCTGCTTTAGGGGTAAAACGCATTTACTTATCTCAAAAAACTCCTCTTTTTGATTATCAGAACAGGAAAAAGGTGACAGGATTGTTAGGCGTTTCGCTTGATATAACGGAAAAGAAGCAAGTAGAAAAAGAACTTTCTGAGATTCGCCATAAACTTGATGGAATGACACTTGTGAGTGCTAGTATCGCTCATGAACTTAGGACACCATTACAAACTCTATCATTTGCAGTTTGTAATTTGCGTAAATATTACCCGAATTTGTTAGATGTCTATAAAAAAGCAGTAAATTCAAACTTGATTGAAGGTCAATTAATCAATAAAACCGCTTTACAACTAGCTGAGGGAACACTGGATAGAATGGAACGAGAAATAAAGTTTGGGCTAATGACCATTGATCTCTTACTAGTAAATTTAAAACCTGATATAGACACGAAAGTTTCTAGAGAAGAGTGTTCCATAACGAGCTGCATTTCAGAAAGTTTGGATAGATATCCTTTTAAAGAAGATGAAAGAGAGCTAATAAGCTGGGAGCCAAATTCTGACTTTGTTTTTTTAGGGAATAGAAGGTTCATAGTTCATGTGTTTTTCAACCTTATCAAAAATTCACTTTATCAGATAGCAAAAGCAGGAAAAGGCTTAATTTCAATTAAAACTGATGAAGAAGACGACTATAATATAATCTCTTTTAAGGATACTGCAACAGGAATACCAAAGTTTGTTGTTTCAAGAATATTTGACAGATTTTTTTCAAAATCTGATCATGGCGCAGGTGTAGGGCTTACTTTTTGTAAAATGGTGATGGACTCGTTAGGTGGGGAAATGAAATGTGAATCCCAAGAGGGTGAATATACAATATTTAGACTATTTTTTCCAAAATATAGTAGTATCAAAAATTGCGGTGACTAATTTATAAAAGGAGGTTTAATGAGAAACCTGAAAATCAGTTTTTATTATCATCCAACAACAGTTTTTATTCTTGATGACAACAAGGATTACATTTTTGAGATTCGTTCTTTATTATGTGATTCACACTTATGTAAAGCATATGATGATCCGCGCAAAGCATTAAGCTATGCGGAAAAGGTCTATGATAAAACTTCTATTCTGAGCAGATGTACTAAAAAGATAGAAGAAAGTGCACCTCAAAAAATAACTTCATATATAGACTTAAATGAAATACCAAAGGAAGTTTGTCGTGATGATCGTTTTTCAAAAAATGCAGTTGCTATTTTAGATTACAATATGCCAGCTATGACTGGAACGGAGTTTGGGGCAAAGCTGAGAAACCTGGGGATATATAGGCTTCTTTTAACAGGGAAGGCTGATCAAGAAACAGTTTTAAGAGCTTTTAATTCACAAGAGATTGATTACTATTTAAGTAAAGGTGACAGTAGCGTACACACGAAGCTTTTAGAAGCTATCTCCCAATTAGAAAAAAGATGTTTTTTAGAAGAATCCAAGATTTTTTTAAGGAGGATTCCGAGTGATAAGCTAAATAGTTTATGTGATGATATGGTTGCGGAAACTTTCTATAAGATTTGCGAAGAAAACAAAATAGTTGAGTATTATTTACTTACTGATACAGGCAGTTTCTTCCTTTTAGATAAAGATGGAAATCCAAGTTATTTTATTTTACTTAGTGAAGCCGATTTACACGGGTTTTACTCTCATGCGGAAGTAGAGGGAGCTAATCCATCAACAATAAAAGCATTAAAGTCTTGTGAGGTTATTCCATATTTTCATAGTGAAAAAGAGAAGAACGAAACTCACCCTTTGCAGTGGGATAAGTATTTGCATCCAGCAAAAAAAATAGAAGGAAAACAAAACTATTATTTTGCGTTGATTACAAATGAACTTCGTTATCCGTCTGGGGTTGAAAATATCCTTAGCTATTCTAAATACATGGATAACCTTTGATAAGCTAGGAAAAATCCCTTCTAATCCACAAAATTGGAGCAACACTTAATATCTGTGTTTTTTCTAGTTTTTTCCCAGCACCTTTTTTAATAGTGTTAATGGCAAGGTAGGTATCATCACTTTCTTTTTTTAGAACTCTGACAAGTAATTCTCCAGTTTTTAACTGGATAATACTAGGCTTATCTAAAGCTTTCGATATTTCTTCATTAAAGTATCTTTTTCCAGCAACATGGTCGCCAAGATAGAAACAAGGATTCATTGTATTATCATTCACGATAGTATCAATAGAATCAGGGTTTAATGAGTAAAAGAACTTAAGCTCCTTGATTATTTTTGCTTCCTCTGACTCAGCTTCACTACTGGAAATTTCTGTGATTTTTTTCTTTTTTGTAAGTAATTCTCCAGGTGGTTCTCCAATTCCATGCATTAACCACTCTACAGAACAGTTTATTCCAAAAGTTTCACACCCGTTACTTATTAAAATTGCGCCTCTTTCAGACAGGCCTACGTATTGAGCATATTCCCAATTTTGAAGAGAAGCTTCAGTAACACCCCTGAATTTTTTGGCCATTTCGGCTCTAGTAAGTCTTAAAACTTCTTCTCTTAGATATCTTAACCGTTTAGCTCGAGTTTCTCTTGCGTTAGCTTGTTTCATGTTTCATCGCTCTTTCTGTTTGTGAGACATATCCTACAAAAAAATAAGCAAATGGCTGGCTTGAACCTCTTTGCTTTAAGGGTTAAACTCATTAAAATAATGAAAAAATCATTAAAAAAAACATATTAATGCTGCTAGTTTAATGGTTGTTTTAAGGAGAACAAATATGTCAAGAAACAAAATACTTATCGTTGAGGATAATCAACTAGTCCAGTATGCCTTGGAAGCAATGCTTTCAAAACTAGGTCGCAAGGCAGATTTTGCACCAAATGGTAAAAAGGCACTTGCACTTTACAACACGGGCTACCGGTTGATTTTAATGGACATTGATTTGCCTGACATTGATGGTGTTACAGTGACCAAGACTATAAGAGAGATAGAAAAGGCTACTCACCAACATGTGCCCATAGTTGCCATGACATCACACTCTAATGAACCAGATTACCAGGACAGTTTAAAAAAGCAGGAATGGATGGCTATTCAGGCAAACCGGATGCAGCGCAATTAAAAACATTGATTGAGACATATGCTTCGGAATAAGGAAGACCACGACACAACACTCACCCATATAAATATTAATAACAAAGGGGATGGAATCATGTTAATAGAAAAAGACAACATATACGCGCAAACAGGATTAACACAGGAAGATTTGCTTAGTCTGTTATCAGAGGCGGGATTGCGACTGAGTGATGCTTATGCCACTACAGAGAAGGAGAGTTATCACGAGACAGCAAGTCGCTTACTAGATGCTTGGAAGTTTTTACTTTCAAATTATTTAGAGGATACCAAGCCTGAAAATGAAAGCGGTCCTGGGATGACTAAAAGTTATTGAGGAGGGAGAGGAGAGAGGAACTGGAAAAGGATTATGACCCTAAGGACTGTTTCAGCTGCCTTGCCTGGAACAGAGAGCACGGAAGGGAGGGAGCAAGGCATGAATATTGCTCTTAACAAGGAGCTTAATAATAAAAGATGAGAAAACCTTCCGTTTTCAAGGTAATACTACCTGCATCATCCATGATGCCAGCGAAGTAATAAAAACCCACTGCCTCGACAGTGAAAGCGGTTTTCCCATCGATTATTTAAGTTTTATTGAGTATAGGAGAGGAAAGGCAAGTTTGCCATGGAATTTGAATGGACAGGTAAATTGACTAACAGACAAGCCAAGATGGCTTAAATATAAAAGGTAATTCAGTATGCTTCTTCTTGAAAGAAAACAACATCAAAGTATCACGATCAACGTGGTCAATGAAAATATTGTAGTGAAAGTCATCGATATAGCGATGGGCAGAGTCCGTTTAGGGATAGATGCGCCCAGGGAATTTGCAATCTTGAGAACAGAGTTGCTTGATAAGCCGGAGTGTCCGCGCTGTAAGCATTCTGGCAATCATTAAGCATTAACTTATAGATCACAGCCTGACCTTGATAATGCATTGCATGGGTCTTGCTGTGCCTTAAAAATTTTTGCGAGAAACTTTCATGTACACCCAAATACTAAGTTCTGAACAACAGTATATTAAGACGTCCTGCACAGCAAGAGACATCATTTTAGCAAATCAGAAGAAGGAGTACACCTTGATATCGACTTATCTTCAAGAAGGGATTTTGCTGGATGATCGTTTAAATCCCCAGAGCATCCGCTGCTGGCAGATGTTGTTTAACAGGGCCCGTTTTACAGAAGACCTGTCAGTTACCATGAGCTATTCGGACATGGCCTTGATGCTCAATTGTTCTGTTAGGACATGCATTCGTTATGTTAACCGATTAAAGGCTAATGGTTATCTTGAGGTTATTTCCAATAGAGAAGGGGACATACATTTTTCGAACACTTATCTTGTTCGTGTGCCCAGATGGCTAATTGATGAGATTGAAGACCAGAAAGACAGAGGTGTATCTGTATGGCCGTCAGACAGGGGTGTCAGTACCCATAGTGACAGGGCTGCCATGGAAGATATTAATAATAATATAAATAATAACAACAACTGGGAATCAGGTGAGCTTGAGGATGAAGTTGAGGATTCGATTACACCAGAGGCAGTAGTTGTTGATTTTAAATCGGATGAGGATGGTGATTGTGATGGTGTTTCATCTATCGATGATCAGGTGCTCAAGCTTGAAGAAGAGCTTGATGCCCAGAACAGGAAGCTTACAGAGCTTTTGACGGAAAGGGGGCGTATTGCAGGTAATGACTCGATGAATGCTGCTTTTTCTGACATTTCAGCGGCCATCAGCAGCAAATCTGCCTTAATCAGCATGATGGAGCGAGACTTGATGCTTCTCAAATCTAGCAGGGAGAAGCTCATAAAAGCTCAAAATCTACCCAGTCAGAATTCACCAGATACAAACCAGAGGATTTTAAGTAAAACCCAGAGAGGGCGGCTAGAGAGGTGCCTTGCATCCATTGGCATAAAAAATCCTGCCCAAATTGCATCTGAGATTGATTTTGAGGTGAGATTTGGTTCCTTGAGGTTTTATCTGGATTCAAAGACAGAAATGTCGCTTGATCGAAGCATCAACATTGCCTTGATGTTGGTTAGAACCGGAAGATGGCAGACACCTTTTGGTTTTGAAAAACGGACTCTTAATTGAAGCTAGGGGAGGAAAACTTATGCATATTACAAATCGAGAAGTTAAAAGGGAGATGGTTATAAGAAATAAGGTATTTGAAAGCAAATTGAGTTGGTTGGTAAACATGCTTAGGGACGGTAGTTTCTGTGAAGATGAGGTGAAAGAGAGTATCAGGGATCAGATTTTTAAAATTTTCAAAGAAGACTATCAGGTTAAATTGATATGGACTCCTGATAATCCGCTCTCGTTCATGGAGTTTTTATGTTTGGCGCTTTTGTTTGTTGGTAAAGGGATAAAGCAGGTAGCTTCGATCTTGTATCTTTCTGAATATACGGTTGTAACGTACGAGAGAAGAATAAGGAGCAAACTTAATGTCAAAAATCGGCAGGCAGTATCCTATGTTGCTCTTTGTAATGGATTTTTAACCATGGTGGAGTGATTTTGCTTTTGTTGAGTGTTAACGAACAAAACAACTAGAAATGTATGCCTTGAAAGAGAAAGAAAAAAGGATGTTTTCAGTTACAGGCTTAATAGATAACAAAAATTATAACTAAATCTGGAGAGCGAGAAACCCATGAAAACATTTATTCACCAATGCCTGGTATTCATTTTACTGTCATTATTGGTACCGATAACATACTCATTACCGCTTAAGGTATCCAGCTCCAATGGTTCTTTTGAGCAAAAGGCTTTTTTTGAAAACAAGCTGGCTTTAAATGACTCCAAAAAGGTTTTATCAGGTTCTACTCCACAAGATGGAGCAAAGAATAATGAGCTTCATCAACAAGGTTCTAAGGATAAAGCAAGCCAAAAAAACAAATTCATCCTGGTAAAGTTTATAGGTTTTTTGGCACTTACGATTGGATCACCAATTCTGATTGGTTTGCTATTAGAGTTATTTCGCAAGCTTTTGCAAAGAATTTATCCGCTTCATCGTAAGGAGGAAGGGATTTTTTATCAGGTGGGAATACCAAAGTTGATTACCATGACGATTTTTACCTTTGGATTTTATTTGTTTTATTGGGGCTATAAGAACTGGCAGTTTTTAAATCAGGTTTCTCAAAAGAAGGTTCTTCCTATCCTGCGTTCGATTTTCTTGTGTTTTTCTTGTTTTTCTTTGTATGAACGAATCAATCAACATGCGGAAACATTAGGAGAAGAGCCTAGTTTGGATGCAGGCTGGTTGGGCATCCTGTTTTTTTTCTGGCTTATTATTTTGCCTCAAATTATCACTAATATAAGTCAACTTTTTCATTTTGGAGATACATTATGGCCGGATTTAGCAGAATTGCTGATAGTAATGTTGATTTTTATTCCAATACTGCCTGTGCAACGAGAAGTGAATCGCTTAAATGCAAAATATGCAGCTGAATCGCCATGTAATAACCGTTTGTCAGTAATGAATATTATTTGGATAGTAGTAAGTACCTCAGTAGTCATATTTGGGATTTTTGGTGAATTAATTTAAGGGTTAAAAAGCTTAATTCAATCAATGATTTGTCCTAAATCTAGGACTTAAAAATTAGGTGGCTTGAAAACCCCTTATTTTTCAGGGGTTCTGGGAGGTGCCTTGTAGCAAAATCATGCGTCATGACAAATTCTTTAAAATTCAATACTTTGGGTGTAGATAATCTTTTGCTAAAGACGTCCGGTAAGAAGACACGTTCGTAGTTTCCTCTTAACCCCATCAGGGAGTTCGAACTACACCCATCGTGCGCTTGGGCGTCTTTACCAGAAGGTGCTTTCTTAAAGACGTCCAGATGATGGTGTTGCACTTTGCTTATTCCTCCCAAATCCAGCTACTGTTCCTGGACGTCTTTAAGAAAGTACCAAAGATTTTAAAAGATATGGAGGGAAAATAAATAGCTGCGGTTGATAAATCTGGCCATAAGGTTGGAGATATCATTTTGATTTTTAAATTTACTTAACAATTTTTTTAAAAGAGGAAAATATAATAATGAAAAAAATTCTTTTAGTTCCTTTGGTTCTTAGCTCTATAGTTGCTGGTACAGCGTTTGCTATTTCAGAGTACCCTGTTAAATTGAATATTGATATAGGTCAAAACGCTCCTTTAGAGTTTTCTCATGAATTGGGGATGGTAGATGCTAGTGCCTGTGGTTTTTCTCCTAAGAAGAACCGGTATCAATGTGATGTTAAATTACTGGATGATCGGTTTGGTGTAGCATTTAGGAACCGTGAAACCGGAGGAACATGTGCTTTTAGCTTTAATAAAAATAAAAATAAGATATATACCAAAGGTCTTAAGCATTGTGGATCTTATTACCGTGTCAATTTAAGACGCGGTTTATCTGAAGGGACTTTTACAATAATTTTGTATTAGTGCATGGTCAAGTAGTGATTAAACTGCTGGTACAAATTTTTAACTTTAGCACCTTGCTTATTTTAAGTAAGGTGCTTCTTTTTGGCATGGTATTAGAGTTAAATTTCTATGGCAATCGCATTTAAAGAGCAGGAAATTATTGCCCTTTTGAAGCGTTGATATCGCTGTCTTTAGTTAGTAGTGTTTTGAGTGATCAATTTATCCCAGGGCGCTTTATATTTTGAGGTTTTAAGGTTTTTAATCAAAAGCCCTACTTGAGATAGGTCTTTCAGGTCTTGATAGACATAGCTGTAGTCTCTGTTTAACTTTTTTGCTAATGATAGAATGCTGGTATCACCATATTCGTGAACAAATCTAAGCAGCTCTAAACGCTTGGGAGTAAGTAATTTGAAAAAGGCTTTTTCATTTTCACAATAGATTTTTTCAACGGCATTTTTTTTGCAGGTTTTTGTTTCAACCGAGTGCCAAGCATTGATAAATTCTTTTGCCATCTGAGAGCGATTTCCAATGGTTATTTCAATTGTTTTAGTGCTCATGATTGCCTCCTGATGTATTGATGCGATCGATATCGGCAAAAAAATCGATGACAAGCTGTTCAATGGAAGAAAATTGGTAAGGGAACTTTAATTTATCTCTAATGTTCTAAGCAAAGTTTTTCATTTTGGAGATACATTATGGCCGGATTTAGCAGAATTGCTATTTGTCTGTAGTGAATATTGTTTGGATAGTGGTATGTACTTCAGTCCTCATATTGAGGATTTTTGGTGAATTAATTTAAGGCTTCAAAAGCTTAATTTAACCAATGATTTGTCCTAGATCTAGGACATAAAAATTAGGTGGCTTGAAAACCCCTTATTTTTCAGGGGTTCTGGGAGGGACTTTGTAGCAAAATCATGCGTCATGACAAATTCTTTAAAATTCAATATCTTGGGTGTAAGTGGCCTTTTGCTAAAGGCGCCTAGGAAGGAAGAAGACACGTTCGTATTTCTCTCTCACCCCATCTGGGAATTGGAACTACACTTATCGTGCACCTGGGCGTCTTTACCAGAAGGTGTTTTGTTAAAGACGCCCAGACAGTGATGCGGTACTTTGCTACTCCTTCCAAACCTAGCGGCTGTTCCTGTTCCTGGACGTCTTTAAGAAGATACAAGAGATTTTTAAAGACGACGAGAGGGTTATTCCAGATCATGTTAAGTCAAACACACAGACTGATTGAAAGATATTTAAATTCCTTGGTGGATGGAAGCATATCGGATACAGAGTTATTAGCACTTCTTTTCCATACATTCACACCTTCCAAGGAGTATGCAGACCCAGATCTTCCTATCAGTGATACCAACCATACGGTTAATGATGCCATCCGTGACTTTGTAAGAAGCATTGCACCTAGGATTGATCCTTGTGTATTACCAGTACTTACCATGCGCATGATTGCCTTATCACCTGATACTAACCCTAATTGCTTCATGCGAGGATCAACTCTTGAGAAAGTCTTTTTAGGCTATTTGCTTTATAAGCAGCCAGATCAACTCGATGAGATCGTCAAGCTTGATCGCATGCAACGTGAGTTTCCATCCAACCTTGATATCGAGAACTTAAAGCGTGTGATTTTAGATCCGATCATAGAGTTTTTTAAAGAGCATAGGGGCTCAAGGATGGGCCAACCTTCACTGGCAGGGCAGGGGAGCTAGAGGCGATTTACCTCTCAAAAGGTATTGGCCAGATCAGCGTAGATGATTTCAAGGCAGCGTTTAATGTCTCGTATCAAGCAAGTGCCATAACATTTTTCGGGTATTCCATATACCCACCATCGAACATGCAAGCAAAGATTAAAAGAGGGGAGTGTACCAGCTCATTGATGTGATCTCCCATATTGACAGGTACCCGAAAGGGAGAAGCGCAAGAGTATTAGATGCGTTGTTGTCAGGGCTTCAGAATCCAAATCATAACAATAAAAACGAGGATATAAGCTATGCAAACACGAGCAGTAGAAAATAAGGCGAACCAGATATTAAATAATAGCTGTCACGCCAAAAAGAAGTCACTTTGTGATTTCAGGAAGAAGGTAGAAGATTTTTCATTTATTAAGAACTGGCGCCTTAAGGGTGATGTAACCAAGCACCTAAAACGATGAGATCGAGAAGAGCCTTTTTACCCCTGGAGAACGATGCTTTCTACAAGTTTCATAAAGTATTTACAGGAGGATGGCATCCAAGCACATTAAAAGATGACGTAGAGCGCTTTGAAAATGGAAAACTCATCGATAAAACACTCTGGTCAACTGCTGAGGAGGACTTTACTAGCATGATATCAAGCTTTATTTAGATGGCCTATCAACGGATGATGATTTAGAGTCTGTCAGAACCTTGAACAGACAGCATAGCATGGTTATCTAAATCAGGTACATTCAGCTACTTCTCACCCTTAAAAAAGTCCTTCCAGCAACTAGGCGATGAGTTTGTTAATTGCCTTAATAAGCTTTCCACTAAATGGGATCAGGATGATGAGATCGCGAACCTTTTAAAGATCAAGAAAAAAGGGGTTGATGTAAGAAAAAAGGAAAAGAAAGACCTTGAAAAACAGCGCGATCTTGCAGTAGAGCTTAAAGAGGAACGCCTTGACGTCAGTGAGCTTGAAGCGTTACCTTCTTTTTTTGAGCATTTACTGGTGCAAAAGGACTTAAGTACTCGGGTTGATGAGCAAACCAGTAAAGACCTGTCCGATCCTTTCCCCTGATGGGATGGTTGCAAGCCTCAAACAGATGAAAGACCTGCTTATTGATGTGAAGAACGCAGGTGACCTTGCCTATGAGATTGATGTACTAACTCAGCAAATATCAGCGATTGATGATGCATTGCTTGATGCTCAAACAGCTCTGTTTAAAGACTTATCAAGCTTCGAGGCTCAAATATCATCGACCTTAAAACACATGCACTACTTTGGATGCTTTGTTGGTACAAGTGATGAGAGCATACGAGGAGCAGGGCATAATGATCCCTTTTATCTAAGGCTGGATACACTTTCTAACAATGGCGTCTTTAAAGATTTAAGCCCTGATGGATTAAAAGCGGTAGAAGGATATCTTGAGTTAATGGGTCTTTTTAAGACCAGAACCTTACATTCAGATAGCCTTGAGTATGGAAGGCATCTCTTTTGAAAGGGTAAATCAGTTAAAAGGCCAGATTGAGGAGAATCTTAGAAAATGCGATAAAAGCAGTAGAGGAGACCTCATCAAAAGCCTTTGTTATCTAATGTATCAACACTTTTAGATGAGATCAAAAAGCTGATATCAGAAACCGCAAAGATGATGATGCTAGATGCAATCAGATCAAGACTTTAAAAGAGCCTGGAGAAAGCGGTCAGTCTTTTGCAAAAAAATGCCAAAGACCCTACGTGTTATCTAAATGTTACTAAAAATGGAAACAATATACTCGAAAGCATTGAAAAGAACAGGGAGAAGCTCAATCAAACCAGGAAGGATGCTTTTAAGAGATAGATGATCACCAGAGGTCGCTAGATGAGCGCTCAAAACTAATCGCAATCCTAATAGATACCCAAAAAGCGCTTGAAGGTGACATCTCAAACCATGAGCTTTTATCAACGCTCTCCCCAGGATTTGATATGGAAGCTTTAAAAGACATCATCGATTGCCATGACTCAGAGGATCAGTCAGGCAATCACTATGGGCGAAAACTTACCCACACTTGATGAGATAAAAGCTCTCAAGGAAGAGATTGAGGGGATTTACACCTGCTTAAAAATGATACCCAAAAAGAAAGGAACACACTTTGAAGGTCTCATTAAAGAGTTCCCAGCGATTTTTTTGAAAAGGAGATTTCAGAGCACTTGCAGATGACACTAGAAGACAGCCCTTGAAGGCAAGGATGAAACGGTTTTACCTGTTTTAAATGACTTAAAAGCGTTGGTAAAGAGATCAATAAATCCCAGACAAACCCAAGATCAACCGATCCTTACGCAATACCGAAACTGGTGTGACTTTGAGCGGAAATACCGAAAGACCACATCAGATGCTTTTAAGATGGCAGCAACTGAGCTTGAACGTTTAGAAGGGGTCTCATACATCCCTTAAAAACGAGGTTGTTGAAAAAGGAATAGGAAGAACAGATAACTCACCTTTCAAAGACAGGCCAAATCAGCGATAGATGATCTATCAGAGAGACTGGATCAGGGCATTGATTTAATGAAAGCCAGTTGATGCCTCAAACCCGTTCGATGAGCCACAGTCGTCTATCATGGATGAAGATTTTAACTTTACAACTTAAGGCAACAGATCCCAGAAAGCATTTGAAGTGAGTGCCAGCAAAAATCTGCCTTCCTTTCATCAGAACTCCATACACAAGGATACCTGAGCTATTACGAGAGCTTGAAAGTCTCCCTTATGATCAAATAAAGCAGTCAAGCTTAAGTTATTACTTATCAGAGAAGATCAAGGCATTGAAAGCAAGGCTTGAAGGGTTTTCCACCAGGTGATGACATTAAACTGAACGATCAGATGGCGCTTACTGTCTCCAAACTGGAGGTTCTGGACATAAAAAGGCAGGTAAAGGGGATATCAGAAAGGGCATTGCGCTTTGATACATCAAAAGCAATAGCATCAACGCCTGAGTTTCGGGCGCTAGAGTCAAAACTTGAAAGCCTTAAGAAGGAGTACTCAAGACTCTCTGGCAAATGGTTCAAAGGTAGTCATTACCAGTCCACAAAAGCCAAGATAGATGTGCTTGAAGCCTTTATGAACAGGGTTAAGCACCATGATCTTCCCTCTGTTCAAAGAGAACTCAAGGCGCTTGTAAGTGATCCTGCCATTGATGTGAACAGGGGCTGGGGATTTGCAAGTAAAACAACGACCCGAAGACTTGTTGACAGTCTTTTCCCTGTGGTCGATAAGTTGCTGAAGGACCCAATCTCAAAAACTAAAGCACTTCATGAAGAACAAGATGCTTTTCGTAGGCAGAAAGATTTGGATGAGCAGGCATTTATTGGAGAGCTTACAGGAAAAGCTGAAGTGCTTTTGAAAAAACTCAACATGATCGATGGCAAGAATGATATTGCCATGGATAAGGGTAAGCTAGTTTATAAGGTTGAAGCCTTTAAGAAATCGCTAAAAGGATCATCCAAAGACAGCAATCTTGATCTCTATGAACGCATTGAACATTACAGTGATTTACGGCTTGATGTCAGAGCTTTAGATGAAAGTACTCAACTGAAAGAGAGCGAAGATAAGTCTTTGTTAAATACTCCCAAAGTAAAAGCTGAAGGTCCAGTTTCTACAGATAATCAAACCATTGAAAAGCCAAAAGATGTCAATGTTGAAAGCATGGGCATCAGAGGCTGGCTAGGCCAGAAAGCCAGCCATGTTGGTCAGAGCTACTCAAGAACCATGACTAATATCAGTGAAACTTGGGATGATGCTAAAGATAACGTTGTGAACAAAACAGCAAACGTTATAAGTTACCCAGCTGACTTTGTTTCTGGCTTTTTTAATAAAGACTCTAACTCTTCAGAACGCTTAAGCATAAATATCCAAGAAGACTTTGCTGCAAGGGACCGTGATTATTTCGAAGAGAAGTTGGAGGAGATGGATCTTTTTGATGAGGAAAAGAGAGGCATCCTTGAAATGTATGATGAGCTGACTCATAAAATCCACAAGATGCTACTAAGTAAAGATGATAGAGAACCTGGGTTTTTGGAGCGGGTAAAAGCGTCTAACAGGGAATTTTATAATCGTCATAGTGAACTTTGTGATGAAAATGATAAGAGCTACCAATATGAGCGGTTTAAAGCGGTTGAAAACATGATAGAGGATATAGCAACCATGGCAGAAGAAAACCCTAATGCCATTTGGCGCCTGATTGATGAGAGCTTGCTTGCAAGGATTGCTGATTTGAAAGGACAGGGTTACCGAGATTCCATGACCTTGGATAACCTGGTTGATAAGAAGTTTTATCACAACGTTTTCTTTACCGTTAAGATAAATGGCATAAGCCTTAAAAAGCAGATGGAATCTTGCAAGATGAGTGGCAAAGCGCAAGAGAACCATTACCAGCTATGGTTCCTCAAGCTCAAGGTGCCCGATATGAAAATTTTTAACAAGCTAAACATATCTCTGGCTACTCATTATGAGGAGCGAGATTCAAATATGTCAGGGAATGATTCTAGCAGCCCCATTTCATTTTCAATCTAATTAAAGGTATAACAACAATGAATCAATTTATTGAAAAGATACAAAACGCAAACTCCTTTCAGAAGAACAGCTTGAAAGCAGAGCCGAAGATCAGCAAGCATCACTCAAGGAAAATCGATCAGTTAATCGGTGAGGTAACCCAGTTGATCAATGCGTTAAGCGAGGGTTCCTTTAAGAGCCTGGAAGTTGGAAGAGAAGCCTTGGATGATTATCGCAGCATTATAACGATGCTGGAAAGCGCAAGGGATGATGGTGGCGACATTGATGCTAAAGTGAAACAGACAAAGAAAAACTTTAAGGGCTTAGAGCTTGTCCAGAAAGTAAATATTGTCGGTAATATCGGGAAGCTTAAAGATAAACTTGAGCAGGCGAAAGGCTATGGTTATGACAAGGATATTTATGAGGTGCTCCTTAAGCTTAAGAAGCTTGATAATAATGCAGCCAAAATGAACTTCAAAAAGTTTTGTGATCGATATGCCAGATACCATCAGTTTGCCGAAAAGATTTTGTTAGATGTTTCTGAAGCAAAGGAACAAGAGCCATTTAAAAATAAGCTGGCTGACTTAAGAGGAAAAATTTCAGCCCTCATTAAATACATCTCGCAAATCAACTTTACAATTTCTGAAAGTCCTGAAAACCCTGTTGATGGTAGTAAAATATGGTCTAATATCCTGGATACTTTGCAAGGCCAGCTTAATTCTTTACCTGATAAGGAGAGTGATTTTAATGAGTTTGATGGAGATAGCCTGGTGCGGGCTCAAGATGACTTCCAAGCATTCATTGAAAGTCAAAGCCTTAAGCTAAATGAGGAGATTCAAAAGTGGAATGAATCCCTTGAGCTCTTATCTGCCCGTTTATTTTGTCTTGATGAGATTAAGAACTTACAAGGTGAGATAGAAAATTCCCAGAACGGAGTGCGTCTAACCCCTGTTAGCAGATTTAAAGCGCTTTGTGAAGCTTATGGAAATTTCCATCGAATTTTTAATAATATAAATACCGATATATCAAAAGAGGCAGAGGCTGAATATCAGGCATTAAAAGAGAATCGTGTTCGTTTAAACCTTAAAGACCTTAGTGACCTTAACGACCTTAGTGGGAAGATTGAAGAAGTAGAGCGATCTAATTATTTGAGTGAATCTGAGAAGCAGAATTTTAAAGACAACATTCAGAAATTAAAGCTTGATCATGATGAACTGGGAGCACATAACATCAAAAAAGGTGCTGCAGCTTTGATCATGAGTTGCTGTAACCCTTTTGAGAACCATGCAAAGCTCATTGGAGATAAAGACTCGATTGCGAATAAAAGGAAGAGATTTTACGAGAATTCCCAGAAAGAGATAAAAAATAAGGTGCCATTTCTCTCTATTGATAATCGTAAGCAATGGGTTAAGTGCATTCGTCAAAGCCTGCTTACCAACAGCAAAGATCAGATTGAAGGCATTTTAAATGAAGATGCTGCGACCGATCCACATGCATTCCTTTTTAAAACCCTGAAAGAAATCAACTTTCAGATGAGCAATCTTGAGGCCACATTCGAAGCCTACGAGAATTTCGTTAACGACAATCATTTTAATTTCAGACACACCAAAAATGGTATCAGGCATGCAAAGGATGTTGTAGATACTGCCATTAACAAGATGTCTTCATTTCTTAATAAAGAGGTAGGTGAGCTTCTGGAAAGGGCGAGCAGTCAGGGCGGAGATATTAATGAGCAAGACCTGATGGCCTTTAATGAGAGATTAGTTGATGTAAAAGAGCGCTGGGAAAAAGAGACCTTGTTGGATTCAAGTGAGAAGTCAGGCTTTAACCGTCACTCGTTCAATAACTACCTAAGATATTGGATAATTGAATCTAAGAAGGAAGAGAAGAAAAAAATCTGCTGGTACCCAACCAACATCAACGATGCGATAAATGATCGATGTAAGAACAGTTTCGAGATATTCGCTGGAAATCCGCTTGGGTTCTTCTTTGGAGACCCTAAAAAGGCATATAACATGAATGGTCTACGGCTTTACATTGAGATCGAAAAAAAAGAACTGCGAGAAATGGATGATTATGAGATTGGTCTTGGGATGAATTCATTAACAAGCATTTAAAACAACATTTGGAGGGTGTATGTCTTCAGGCTACAGCAGAGTTACGTTAGTAGGTCACATAGGACATATGGAGCTTCGTTATACGGCTCAGGAAGTAGCAGTACTTTCTATGAGTATTGCTGAGAACTATGACTATAAGGACAAAGAAACCGGAGAGAAAGTCGAGCAGGTCGAATGGCACCGTGTCATTGGTTTTGGCTCCCTTGCAGAGGCGACGTCGAAATATCAGGAGGTAGGTTCAAAGGTATTAGTGGAGGGTAAGTTAAGAACCCGAAAATATGAGGATAAGGAGGGTGTTCAACGTTATGTCACCGAGACTGTTCTAGATCGGGTGATATTCCTTGGGAAACCTGAGGAAAAACCGGTTCAAGATGATGATATTGAATTTCTTAAAAAACTGAATGATGCATTTGAGGAGAACTCATGAAATTAAGCATTAATTATTTTAAGGCTCTATCAGGCAAAGCTTATGCGAGCGTATTAATGGCCTTATTTTTCATTTCAGAAGTAGCTGAGGCTAGAGGACTTAGTAAAGGCAAAACAATCATAAAAATTCTTAAGGAAGAGATTTTGTTTATGGTGTCTTCTGTAGCGGCGCTTGCCTTGATTTTGCTTGGTTTTGCTTACATGAAGGGTATGGTAAGTAAGGATAACTTCTGGAAATGGGGAATAGGGCTTTTGATTGTCATCTGTGCTGATCCGCTTGTAACGGCCCTGAATATATAATGGAGAAGATATGAATCCCCAGATTGAGGCTTTTCCTTTATTTAAAGGAGCTGCGCGTCTTCCGCTTTATTTTGGAGTGCCCGTCTATGCGTTAATTAGCATGTTGATGGTAGTCGTTCCCCTTGGTGCATTAATAAGCTTCTGGCTTTTTTTGCTTGCGATTCCTTTGTTGGTTGTCATGCAATTTATTGTCAGGAAAGATATGGGTGCTTTCCGCAAGATTTGGCTTTATTTAAATACAACCTTTATGAACAAAGATAAGGCTTTTTGGAGGGCATCGAGTTATTCTCCTGTCTCATATAAGCCAGCAAAATGGCGTCTTTGGGAATATAACGATGACAAATTCAGCCGCCTCTCAAGTCAGAAGAGTGTATCTAAGTATGTGCCTTATTCTTATCATGTCACGGAAGATGTTGTTGTCACACGCGAGGGTAACTATGTTTCAACCTTTAAGATAGGAGGCTGTTTTCATGAGAGCTTATCTGATATTGAACTTAAAAGACGGGTTGAGCATTTAAATCAGCTTATCATTAATGTTTCCAGCGAGCAGGTAGCTTTCTGGTCACATTTAATCAGGCGCAAGGTATCTGAATTTCCAGAGGGAGACTTTGAGAATTCTTTCTGTGATAACTTGAACAAGCGTTATCGTGAGCGTTTTGAGTCTGCGGGCTTAATGGTCAATGAGCTTTATCTAACCGTTGTTTACCAGCCTATAGGTGATCAGGTTCTAAAAGGGCTATCGGGTGGCAAGGGGAGTGTTGATGATAAAAGACATTATCAGCTCGATGCCCTATCAACCTTATCTGAAATCAATCGTCTGATTTTAAATGCCTTCAAAGGCTATGAGATAGAACTTCTTGGTATGGAAAGACGGAGCAAGCATGCTTACTCGAAGGCCCTTGAGTTCTTTGGAACTCTGATTAATGGTGAGAAGCTTGCAATGCCTGTTTGCAAGGAACGGTTTTATGAGTACATGGCATCCAGTCGTCCGCTATTTAGTCAATATGGTGAGATGGGAGAGCTTAGAACCCTTAAGAGCACACGACATTTTGGGATGCTTGAGATATGGGATTATGATGAGGGAACGGAGGCAGGTAATTTCAATAATCTTTTCAAGGCGCCTTATGAGTTTGTTTTGACCCAAAGTTTTGTACCCGTTAGCAGACAAAACGCTGAGAAATTTTTAAAGCGTCATAAAAAACATCTTAGCGATAGCCGAGATGCGGGTGAGGAGCAGATCAACCAGTTAGAGGTGGCTTTAAATGACCTCATTTGTGGTCGTTATGTTATGGGTCATCATCATGCAACGATGCTTGTTTATGGGGAGAGTGCTAATACTGTTGTTGACTACCTTTCCATGGCAAGGGCAACATTTTTAGAAGCAGCAACCATCGTTCAACCTTGCGATATGGCGCTAGAGGCGGGGTTCTGGTCTCAGATGCCAGGTGTTTTTAAATACCGCCCAAGACCTAAACCCATTACATCGCTAAATTTCTTATCCTTCTCATCCTTTCATAACTTCATGACCGGCAAACCCAAAGGTAACCCTTGGGGCGATGCGGTTTGTATTTTAAAGACCGAGAGCAAATCACCCTTTTATTTTAATTTTCATCCATCTCCTAGAAATAAAAATGTGCTAGGGCACAGGATGCCAGGTAATACCGCCATTATCGGAAGAACAGGAGCGGGTAAAACGGTACTGTTAGGGTTTCTTTTAGCCCAATCTCAGAAATTCAAACCCAGGGTTGTTGTCTTTGATAAAGATAGAGGTATGGATGTTGCCATTCGTGCTATGGGTGGCCGTTATCTTCCCATTAAAAGGGGAGAGCCATCTGGGTTTAATCCGTTTCAAATGGAACCTGAACACTCAAACCTCGATTTTTTAAGAAAGCTTGTCATTAAACTCGTTTCAAACGATATCCCTGTTAACCATAAAGATGAAGAAGAGATAAGCAGATCGATTGATACCTTGATGAGCAGCATATCCAAAGATCAAAGACGCCTGTCCACCTTACTACAGTTACTTCCAAACCCTATTGGAGAGGATGATAGACCCTCTGTTCATGGACGCCTTAAAAAATGGTGTCAGGGCGGAGCATTAGGATGGCTTTTTGATAATAAGGAAGATCTTCTGGATTTTAATCAAGGTCGTATTTTTGGTTTTGATGTCACTGAGTTTTTGGATGATGCTGAGGTTAGAACCCCTATTGCCATGTACATCCTGCACAGGTCAGAACAAAGCATCGATGGTAAACCTTTTATGTACATAGGAGATGAGCTTTGGAAACTTGTGAGTGATCCGCATTTTGAGCCGCACTTTAAAAACAAGCAAAAAACGAATCGAAAGGAAAATGGCATCTTCGTCTTTGCAACCCAGGAGCCGGAAGATGTTTTAAGAAGTCCGATTGCGAGTACCTTAATCTCCCAGTGTGCCACCCAAATTTTCTTGCCAGACCCAAGTTGTGAGAGGGCGCATTATGTAGATGGCTTTAAGCTCACCGAATGGGAGTTCCAGAGAATCAAAAAATTATCGGTAGATTCCAGAACCTTTCTGGTTAAACAGAATGAGCATTCAACAATGGCCATTTTAGACCTTGAAGGGCTTTCTGATGAACTGGCTGTGCTTTCAGGCACGCCTGATCGTGCAAGGATGCTGGAAGAGATGGTTAAGGAGCAGGAACTCAAAGGCGTTGATCAGTGGTTGCCACTCTATATTAAGCAGATTCAAGAAGAGGCAGTTCATGGTGCTTAAGAAACCTCTTTTCATTTTCTCAATAACGATCCTTTCTTTATTTGCCACAAGGATATCCTTCGCCGGCGCCATGATCGTCAACGATCCACTGACCAAGGCTGAGATCGTAAAACAGATAGCAGAGGCTAAAAAGCAACTAGAGGAAATCGAGAGGCAAACCAGGTTATTTGAGGGAAACAAAGGGTTTGGAGGGATTCATCATGATCAATCTGTTCATAACTATTTACCCAAAACTGCCGATGGCATTTTAGAAGTTAACCGCCATGGAAATCGTGATCTTACTAAAATTTACGATGAGATTTTAAGGATGGAAAGATGGCAAGGCTCTGTTAACAAAAGGCAGGAGGATATTAAAAAACGCCGCTATAAAAATGCCATCACTAAAAAAGCCATTGCCAAAAAAGCCTATGAAGCATCTGATCTTAGGATTAAGCGTATTGAAAGATTAATGGATGAGATCAAAAACACCAATGATCCAAAATCCATTGCAGAACTTCAGGCAAGAATCAGTTTAGAGCAGGCGATGCTTGAGAATGAGGCGAATCGCTTAAATCTAATCAATATGATGGAAAAATCAGAAGCGCTTTTGCTGGAAGAGCATGAAAGGGAACTTGCTGAGAAAGTATTTGATCCGAATAACACAGGTTTTCCAAAGATTCGATAACTTTTAACGGAGCTATTTTATGAAAATTCTGAGACTAACCGCAGCATGCTTACTGGTATTGCTGGCATCAGCCTGTAAAGAGAAGGTCTTTGATGTTAAATACTACGAAAATTGTGTCGATGATCGCAAGGCGATGGTAAAGCGCTGCAAAAACAACCCCGGGGAACTTGCTGAGACACCCAATTGTCAAAATGCAGAAATTGCAGATTTAAGAGCATCATTTGACCCTAAGAACAACAATATTCCTAAAATTAAGTAACCGCCATGCACTTTACCCTGTTCACTGACTTTTTCCAAAAAATAGATGGTGCAACCGCTCACTTTGTAACCGAGATTTCTGCAAGGAGCATTAGTACGGTTGCACCTTTTGTGGGTATTGGTCTTACCTTGATGTTCATAAGCTTTGCCCTCTTGATCATGAGGGGTGCTGTTGATATGCCGTTAATGGAGTTTTTAGGAAAAGCCCTTCGAATCGGGATTATTACAAGCATTGCTTTATCCGGTGGGATTTACCAGAGCGAGATTGCAGAGGTTTTAAATAAACTCCCTGATGATCTTGCTCAAAGCCTGATTATGGATAAAAGGGCACAGCCCAATGGTGCGGCAGGGCTTATGGATAATGCATTCTTACATACTTTTAGCCTGGCAGCAGATGCACTTAAAAGTGCTGCAACAATCAAGATAGGCGTTGCCCTTGGGTATCTTGCTGTTGGGATTTGCATTGTTTTAACGGGCGGCATTTTATTTGGTGTTGGGATTGCACTGCTGGTTGCGATCAAAGTGATTATGGCCATTTTAGCAGGACTTGGTCCCATTTTTATCATTGCGCTTTTGTTTCGGCCAACAGAAAGACTGTTTGAGGCATGGACAGCGCAGTTGATGAACTACACGTTCTTAATGGTTATTTTTTCAGCCACCTTTGGATTTCTGATGGATATCTATGGGAGCTTTATGTCCCAGATCAAGTTAGATGGCATAGCCAATATTGCTTACTGTCTTGGTGCCAGTGTCTCTTTAGCGATTGTAACGTTAGTGCTTTTATTTCAGTTGCCAAGCTTAGCATCCAGTCTTGCAGGTGGTCTTTCCTTAAGTTTTAGACGCGAGGGGCGATCTGCTACCAATTCGCTTAAAAGTTCTGGAAGAGCTGCGAAAGGGGCTGCGGTAATGACAGGTAGAGGCGTTATGTCAACAGGGCGAGCTGGCATGAATTTGGTTAGAGGAAGAGCAAGAGGTTAAATCAAAACAAGTGAGGGAGATTATGTTAAAACCCATCCTGATCTTATCAGGCATTATTTTTTTACTTTGCGGCTGCCAAAGCATGCCGCCTAGTCCAAAGAAACCCAATGCATGTCCAAGGTTTTGGATCAATCAGAGTATGCCTTTTGAGGCAAAAGGAGGTGTGCTTTGAATCCTTTTAAAAAAGTATTATCAAACGAGATGACTTCTTATTTAGAGGAAAGTCGTGGTCTTGAGCGAGATTATCTAAAAGAGCTTATTAATGCTAGGAATCTGGCACTAAAAGGCGCATATCTTCTAGGTTTTATCGCCATTTTTGCGATTCTGGCAGCCTTTTTAAGTTTTTATAGAAAACCGCCAGAGCCTCATATCCTGCGTGTTGATAATGCAACTGGCAGTGTTGAGGTATTAAATCATCTTAAAAAGGTTGAAACCACTTATGGTGAGGTTGTTGATAGCTACTGGCTTAACCAGTACGTACTCAATCGTGAAGGCTATGATGACCACACCATCCAGACGATGTATGACACAACAGCGCTTTTGAGCACGCCTGATGTTCAGAAGGAATACTACGCCCTCTTTGAGGGAGAGAGTGCCAGACACAAAGCCCTGAAAGATCATACCCGCATTCTGGTTGAGGTGAAATCCATTACGCCTGATGTTCAAAATGGAACAGCCGTTGTGAGGTTCTTAACCAGAGAGCGGACGGGAAGTGGGATCAGCGCACCCAAACATTTTATCGCAACCATTGGTTATGAGTACTTAAGTGCTGCCATGTCTGTCCAGGATAGACGTTTAAATCCTTTGGGTTTTCAGGTGACAAGTTATCGGGTTGATCCTGAGGTGCTTTCTACTGTTGGAGATGCCAAATCATGAGAGTGGCAGTCCTAATCTTTTGTGCCTTTTCCTCATTTGCAGCCAATGCAATGGTACAGCCTAAAGCCTCAAAGTTCGACGAGAGAGTGAGGGCTGTTCAGTACAACCCTGATGATGTAGTGGAGGTTGACTGTAAAGCCGGCATCTCAACTCACATTCAGTTAGAAGAGGGTGAAGAGTATGTGATTCATTCTTTCGGTGATGCTGATGCCTGGGAACTTGCGGCTGAAGGTTCACATTATTTCATCAAACCCAAAGGTAAACAGGCAGATACTAACCTGAACATAGTGACTAACTTAAGGTCTTATCATTTCCGTCTGAACTATCACCAGGATCAGAAAGCCAATGAGATGTACAGGGTTCGTTTTGAGTATCCAGATTCCAAACGTAAGAGGTCTCAAGCATTACTTGCAAAAAAGGCGATAGAGAAGGGCTTTGCCCGAGATGCCAAGGCGCTTAATTTCAAATACACCATGGGCGGGGATCGTGATATTGCACCTGTTAATGTCTGGGATGATGGAGATTTTACCTACTTCAAGTTCCCTAAAGAGCGGGATTTGCCAGGTATTTACCTTGTAGATGTGAATGGCAGGGAAAGTATGGCAAATAGAACCTCAAAAGGTGCTTCGAGCAATATCGTTGTTGTGCAAAAAGTAAATCAAAGATGGATGCTGCGTTTAGGTAAGCGTGCGCTTGGTGTTTACAACGAGTCTAAATGGGTTAATAGAACACCCAATCTGACCAGAACCGCATCTCCTCTTGTTAAACGTTTGCTTAGGGAGAAATAGACATGCTTGATGAATCTCAAAAAAAGCCAGATGAACATTCTAAAAAAGAAGGACTAGATGCAATTGATGCTTTGGAGGCACTTAATACAGAAAGGAAAAAAGGGGAATCAGATGAGAAAAGCGCAGGTGCAAGAGGCGCTTTTCAGGACAAGAAAGTATCTAAAAAATTAACCACAGAACAAAAGCGATTTCTCTGGGCGATCATTGGTGCCTCTATGTTGGTTTTACTGTGGATTTCATGGAGAGCCTATGGCGTGATGGGCATCTTTTCTGGTGGCAAGAAAGAAAAGGGAGATGTGATCAAAAACAATGTCTCAAAAAGCCTTGGTCAAAATGGCATACACACACAGGAGCAAAAAATGCTGAAAGATAATGAAAACCATAGGCAGATATTAATCAGACACAATGACAACAGGGAAGTCGTGGAAGTTGAAGATGATGTACTTCAAAGGCGCTTAGGCTCAAGCCTTGTGGGTAGTGAAAACACAAAGGTTCCTCAAAGAGAGGAAAGCTCAAGAACTGATGGAGGCTCTGATAATAAAGGCGCTGTTAGTGCGCTTCAGAAAAAAATGGAACCCATCGTTTTAAAAGCTCATCAGGCAGGGCGTCTTAAGAATAGAGATATGCTTTTAACGCAGGGAACCATGCTGGATTGTCAGTTAGAAACCCGCATTGTCAGCACCCAGCCTGGGATGGTGTCCTGTTATACAACAAGGGATGTATACGCTAGCAGCGGTCGGGTGGTTCTGGTTGATAAAGGCTCCAAAGTCGTCGGTCATTATGATGGCGGTATCCAGCAAGGTCAGGCCAGGATATTTATCCTTTGGGATCGGATAGAAACACCAGAGGGTGTTGTTGTTAACCTTGAATCGCCCGGAACAGGCGCCTTGGGAGAGGCTGGTGTTGGAGGATGGGTTGATAACCATTTTATGGAGCGCTTTGGCGGTGCGATCCTAATCAGCTTAATTGGAGATATCGGTGAATATGTTGCTAACCTTGGAAACAAGGAAAGCAAGAATCGTATCCAGTTCACCAATACCAGTGATGGTGCTCAGCAGGCAGCAACGGAAGTTTTAAAACACTCCTTGAACATTGGGCCCACCCTTTATAAAAACCAGGGCGAGAGGATCAGTATCTTCGTTGCCCGTGATCTGGATTTTTCAAATGTCTACGAACTTAAACGCACTTACTGATCTTAAAAGGGATGAGGTTTTAAACCAGCTTTTAAATCCTGTAAAGCCTTTCATGGAGCGATGCGATGTGAATGAGGTGGCGATCAACCGGCCTTATGAGGTGTTTATCAGGACTCAAAACCGTTGGGTAAGAGAAGAGGTTAAAGAGCTATCTGGGTCTTATCTAAACTCTCTTGTCACGAGCATCATAGTTTATAACGGATTGGAGCCTAAAAGTATTTTATCCGGTGTCTTGCCAGGTGGAAGGCGGGTTGAGATTGTAACACCGCCTGCCTGTATCGATGGGAATATCGGAATATCCATCCGGAACCATATGAACACCATCAAGACACTGGAAGAGCTGGATGAGGAAGGGGCTTTTGGAGATTTTCAGGATGTGAGTTTTAACAAGCCCTCATCTAAAGAGCTACCTGAATATCTCAAAAGACAAGACTTTACGCGTCTGGATGAGACTGAGGTAGAACTATTGCACCTTAAGATGGAAGGACGAATAAAAGAGTTTTTAGAACTTGCCGTTAAAAGTCACAAGAACATCATTATCTCAGGTAAAACAGGTTCTGGTAAAACCACCTTTGCAAGATCGTTGATTGAAAAGGTATCACCAAGTGAGCGCCTTATCACAATCGAGGATACCCACGAGCTTTTTTTAGAAAACCATCCAAACCGTTTTCATAGGATTTATGGGAAGAATCAGGGGAGGGTCAGCGCATTGGAGGCATTAGAGTCCTGTATGCGCCAGTCTCCCGATCGTATCTTTTTAGCCGAGCTTAGGGGAATGGAGGCAATGGAGTTTTTAGAGTCTTTAAATACAGGCCACCCAGGCTCGATCACGACGACGCACGCCAATAGCGCTATCCAGACTTATGCAAGGGTTGCAAGTCTTGTCAAAAAATCTCCCATGGCACGAGAGCTTCCACGAGATGA
>CAVYTG010000004.1:0-15030 GCA_963771515.1 uncultured Gammaproteobacteria bacterium
ATAATCTGCCATTTACCTTTGACAATGCAAGCTTTACCCGTAGTTTTGAAAGGCTCATCGTCGATCCAGATAATAGATTTATAAGGACGACATTTTGTATATTTTTGACTGACGTACTTTTTAGAATGATGATGCTTTTGTGTTTTTTTAGCATGATACCGTCGCTCATAATGCTGAGCATTTCTTTGTTGAACATAAGCTTGGCGTCTCTTTTGATCCGCTAACTTCCTTTTCTTGTTTTTTTCATCAGTCGATTTTCCAACCTGATTACCAGTGAAACCACCTGCTAGGGTGCCCACGATAGTAGCAGCAGTTTTCCCTTTGCCTTTTCCAAACTGATTCCCAAGTACTCCGCCTGCAACAGCGCCTATGACTGTCCCGGTTTGTTCATGGGTGATGCCGGCAAAGATTGAGCTTGCAAATAGGAAGAGTATGATAGCGATGATAGATTGGTTAAGAGAAATAAGTCTGGGTGTTTTTAGAAAGTTCATCTTGATCTCCTTGGTAACTAATATATCTTCATAATAACATAAAAGATATTAATGTCAACTAATTTGCACAAAATTTATTTTTAATTTACGATTAGTATCAAATAAATAATGCGAGGTTTGATATGAAATCAGATAAAGCCTACTGGTCGAAGGTGGTTGTCAAAATACTTAAGGCAGAGCTGGCCAAAAGAGGGATAGATTATCCCGGACTGGTTTTAAAACTAAAGGAAATAGATGTTCATATTAGTGTAGAGGATATGAGGAACCGGATGTCACGGGGAACCTTTAGCGCGATGCTTTTTATTCAATGCATGAGAGCCATTGGCGTTAAGAACCTTGCATTGGAAGAGAGTTTTTTTGAACGTTAAGCTGGAAAGCTCCATTTTCTATCCTGAACCTTTCTTTGATAAAAGAGAAAAGTCGATCTGTATGCGCCCAAGTTCTAACCTCACCTTTTTGAGTGAGTAGGGTACATAATTCCTCTTTACCATTTTTTTGCATCATAAGGAATGTAATCATCCATTGCATATCAGGTTTTTGAATGATGGTAAGCGTATGAGCCTCTTTTTTTAAAAAGGCGATAGTGGCTTTTGGTAGTTTTACAGGTTTTGGATTCATAAGAATTTCCTGTTGAGCTGGAAAGCATCAGGTTTGTTTTTTGTCTTGAAGGCGTCTTTCTTTTCAAAGTTTTTCTTGCTGTCAGTTTTGAGTGAAGTGATTTCAGAGCTTTTTGATTCTTGAGTTACGATGGCTGGGACTATTATTTTAGTCTTTGCCAGAACCTTGCCGACATATCCATTAGAAATACCTTGATTGAAGTTGCCGGTATTATAACAGGAGAGGGCAGCATGAAGGGCTTTTTGTCCATCTTCATAACGAAGAGTGGCGCGTCTGTAACAATCAGTTAATACTTTGGCGGAGGCTTTGATATTTTTGCAGGGATCAAACAGGTCTCTACTTGTTAAATTGAGCCAACTTAGATTTTTAGCATTGACCTGACCTAAGCCTGAATCAAAATCAACCCCTTGTTCTTTTAAAAAATTGGATATCTCTATTGCTTCAAGTTTGTTGGTGGGTTGGCGTCTAAGCGATAACCTCTTGCTATTAATGCCAATGGCATAAGGATTAAAAGCAGATTCATGCTGAACGATAGCCGCGAGGGTAGTTGGATGAACGCTTGGGGCGCAACGTGATGCGAGGTCAATGAAGTCCATAATTCAATTAAAATATTAAAAAAAAGGTTATTTTTATGATAAAAATGATGTATAATGACAGGTAAATACAGGCAATGTCAACCTAAAAAAGCCATTGTTGACCAACGTTAACCAAAGGAGAATGCATTGATGCAAAGAAAGGTTATTCCCGGTAATAGTTCTATAGCCAATTATGACGAAGTCATCCCGCTTCCAAAACCTGAAAAGCCGCTTTGGAAGAAGATATTAAGATTCTTTGGAGTGCTGTTGCTGGCCTTATTTAAAATGGCTCTGTTCTTTGTTCGGCATATTGCCTTCTCCATTTTGCTGGCACTTAGAAAACCCGTTCACATGGTTTTTGGTATTTTAGGCTCGCCCATTTTATGTTTGATCTTTTTGGTTATGTCCATCTGGATGGAGCCTGATGCGAAACATGCGGCCTGGATTGCATCTGCTGTTCTTTTTTTCGGGTGCTTCGGGATAATGACCCTTTATGAGTTTATCCTGAAAATGCTTGCACCTGAAGATGTATCGTTAGAGCAATAGAAATTATTTTTCCTCATTTAAATTAAGTTCCTCAACAAGATTCTTTTCATGATGTGTTGGTCTTTTGGCCAATGCATTTTTCTTCTGATTTTCCTTTCAAGTTCTTATTCAGAAATTTCCTGATGTTCTAATTTAAGCTCAATCCGCTTCGCGAATTGAGAAAAATCAATACGCCCTTAATAGATTTTGATAGCATCAAAATACGTATTTTTAAGATATATTTTCCTTAATTTAAAGTCCTTAAAGTATCCACACCATACGCACCTATTCAGGTGCAATTCAAGCATTTGATTTGAAGTTGGTTTTCTTGTTTTTGATAAAAATCTTTGTAGTTTTTACGATCTACAGATAAAATATGGAAGTGTTGTATATCAACGAATCAACAAATAAAAAAACACTACATTAGGCACTACGAGGCAAAAATGAAATTAGGGAACCCAATTCAGCTCAGATTATCAATTGAAAAACAGCTTCTTTATGAAAAGGAAGCAGCCGCAAAAAACCTTCCGCTGAGCACTTGGCTCCGAAAAAGATTAGAGGAAGAAGATGAAGTTTTAGAGCAGATAAATGCATTAAGAAGATCAGTAGAATTTTCCAAAGAAGGGGAGGGTGGAGTAAGTGAGAACGATCAGGGTATCCTCTCTAAAACACTTGCGGTTAACCTGGAAATCCTCATCTTATTAAGACAAATATCCCAGCCACAAAAAGTGCAGATGGCTCAACAAGAACTTAAACGTCTTGGATTTGAAGTATGGACAGGTACGACTAAAGAAGAGATGCAGGCATAAAAACCGGAGTCCAGTTAGATGGACTCCGGAGGCAAGGTGATAATAGAAATTTAACTTACGCTAAAAGAAAGGAGGGAATGGAGACAAATGAGTAAGTCAATCACCTGATAATTCATTGTATTAAAAACAAAAAAACCTAAAAAGCATCTATTTGCGTTTTGGTTTGTGAGACATTGCTCACCCATTCACATTTCACGGGAAAAGATAGTGTTTATTGGCTTTTCAAGGGGTTTTGAAGTATTATTTAAGCATTCCATGACTGAGATAATTAAATAATAGTCAGAAGAGGAGGGCAAAGAATGGCTCAAGAGCAGCAAAGCTTTTTGGATCGATTAAAAACTTATTTTCTACCCCGTACAAAACAAAGCATTTACAGAGAAACAGGCTTGTTGTCTGAAGAAAGCACTTTGTTCAATACATTATTTAAAAAAGTCTTTTTTGATGCCTATCCAGGCGATGGGGTTGTACCATTGTCATCTAAAGCTTCCGTGAACGGTCATAAGGTCGTTAAAAGAAATGTCATAAAGGAATATGATCTCAAGTCAGGGCTTACCAGTTTTTTTGGTTTACCCAACCGTCTTAGAGAAGATGAAAGAGGAGGTTCGATCAGAAAACCAACCTTAAAAGAACTTCTGCAGGATTTGATAGGTTGGAATGAAGATCATGATTTTCTGCTTTTCCTGATGCCTTTTGCTGCATTATTTAATATTGCCCGTTTTTGCTTAACCACACCCGTAAGCCTTCTGAAGGTTATTACAGAAGTCATCCCTGATTTATTAAATAGTGTGACAGGGGTAGGGATACATGCTTTAGCTTCAAAGATAGAGAGGTGGAGCGGTATCAAGCAGGGATTAGGTATAGCAGCAGGTGTTATCGCTTTTCCAGTTTTATCTTTGGTATATGCAGTCAGCAAGCTTTGGGCTGGAGTTGGGATGCTGATCACCTCTCCGATTAAAGCGGCATCCATGGCCTATGCATTAGGCAAGTCAGCAGGTGGAGTACCCGGAATCATTTTAGGTAATGTATTCAGAGGGGTTAGTTATTTAGCCAGTATTGTATTGTACATGCCAGCCGTTGTGTTTTTAGGGCCTGTTGCGTTCCAAGGTTTAGGCGCATTACTTCCAATGAGTATGCATGCTGCTTTATCCGAAGGACTCCTGTTTGCATATTTAGGAGTGAAGGGATGGTTAACCACGACATCAGCCATGGCTTTTGGTGCATCATTTGCGCCACAAACAGCAAGTGTACTATCAACAGGTATACTAACAGCAGCAGCTGCAACCGGTGTCAGAATTTTAGAAGAGGTGGGTGAGAAGCTGGGTTCTTATTTCACTCCTCGAGACCCTCATCGAATCAACATTATCCATTATGGGTCTCCTGAAAGACAGCATCCTATAAGGCATTATGCTCGTCCTACCTATACTCGCTCTACCAATACTACCTATAACAGCCTTAGCCGAGAACATCCTATTGAAAGGTGCTCCACTACAGGTCCCACTACGAGTCATCGTGCACGGTCTAGCAATAAAGTTACTTCTAATACTATTTATCAAACTAGAAAAACAAGTACCCCTAAAAAGAGAAACCCATTCATCGCGCCTGCCCAAAGAGAGGAAGCTACTAATAGTCGTGTTTTGGTGATAGTGCCGGAAAACAGGGCAGGGAGTGTTGATTCAGAAGCAAAGGTAAAAGATCGGATAACAATAGTTCCTCCTAGGGAAGAAAATGATCCAATGCTATATGCAATCAAGGACATAGAAGATAATATTATCTCTATGCTTCAGGGTGCAAAGCAGCTTTATCCTCCGTATAACCCTAAAAAAATGGAGCTTGAGACGTATCAAAATATGTATGAAAACGAAATCCGGGAAGCGAAAAGCGCTTTTGGAGGTTTTTTCAGAGGGCTTGCGCAAATATATCATTCTGATAAAAATGGACTAAAAAACTCAGATACAGAATCAAACTCCATTATGTCGACGTTAAATAGTCTCAAAGACCCAGTAGCTAAATATTTTGATGATGGCCTTCAGGAAAAGGATCTAGAAGCAGTTCGTAAAGTCTTTTCAACTTTGCAAAAAGAATACAATAGCGAACATATTGTTTCCGGACTTGAAGAGCAGAAGGATTTATTAATAAAAATTAATGCTTTATTAGAAGGATACATTGGAAAAGCGGAAGATCACATTGCTAAGATGAAAGTTGAAATTGAAGTCTTAGGGCAAGGATTCAAGGAAATTGGAGAAAAACTGGAGGGAATAGGAAAAAAGACGGAAGAATTAAAAATAAATACTGAAGAATTAAAAATAAATACTGAAGAATTAAAAGTAAATACTGAAGAATTAAAAATAAATACTGAAGAATTAAAAATAAATACTGAAGAATTAAAAATAAATACTGAAGAATTAAAAATAAATACTGAAGAATTAAAAATAAATACTGAAGAATTAAAAATAAATACTGAAGAATTAAGGAAAAAGCAAGAGAAGTCAGGAGAAAATCTTGCTAAAGCCATAGTTAGAATAGAGAAACTAGAACAGGGAAGAAATAAACTGAAGAATCAAGAAGTAGAATCAGAAAATCAGGAGAAAACTTTAGTTTTCTAATAACCTGATCTGCTATGCATATTTTTACTGGATGGGAGGAGTAGTTAATAAATTTTATGGAGACAAATAATGTCAACAGAACTTGCTGAAATAAATCAAAATTTAACTCCAGATACACATAATGAAGGAAACGATATTTTACCACCAGAGGAGATAGTGCCCAGTATAGATGAACTTGATCTGGATACACTGAGACTGAATATAGAGCAAAGATTATTTGAGTCTATCCGGGAAGCTGGGTCTACCGAGGAAATTAATGCAGATTGGTTATTAAGAGTCCTTCAAAAGGATTATGAAAAATATCTGAACTTTAAACTGAACAAACTTGATCAAGATTTATTCTCTTTTAATAAGCAGGAGTGGGTCTTAGATTTTAAAATTAAGACTTATGTAGCTTGGTATGACCGTTATGAAAATCTAAGCGACTTAATAGAAAATGGATTAGTCAATGATGAGCATTTATCAGAAAAAAAGATAGAAATAGAAAATGCTTGCTTTGATGATTTGATAGAAATCAGGGGTAAGTGTGAAGCCAGAGTAGAACTCAAAATACCATTGAATAAAAACCTTAACAGAGTTTCTCTATCTGATGGTAAAGTCCTTATATTGGGTGATTTGCCAGGAAAGGAGGAAGACAATGATGAGTTTTTGGATCATGTGTTTGATAAGGCTGAATCTGAGTTAAAAGCATACTTATTAGATATTACCCAGAATCAGGAAGATTCTAATTGGTTTGAATCTGTTCTTGCATCGCTTAAAAATCATCTAGAAAAATCCCGTCAAGAAAGTAGAAGTATTGAAAGAGAGAGAAAATCCTGCAAAGGAAGTTTTTTGGATTTAACCAAAAAACAGAAAGAGGTATTATCAGAGAAATATGAGGAAATACAAGTTTTATTAAAAGAAGCACCCGAGCTGCTTTATAGTGCGATAACTCTGGATGAAATAGAACAAAATGTTGAAAGGGATGAAGAGTTATTTTCATTTGCAGCGAAAAACCTGATTGAAAGTAAAATCAGCCCTTCTTTATTCAATGATGAAGGGTCAAGCTTATTACATATGGCGGTCATTGAAAATCAACCAGAAATGGTTCGGATATTACTGGAAGTTGGAGCCGACCCATTTTTGAGAGATTTGAATGGAATGTCTGTCTTGGGATTAGCGAAAGAAGAAGGCAGGGTAAACATATTGTATAGTATGTTTGAGTTTATTAAAGAGAAAACATCTAGAGAAAATCTCTCAGAAATTTTCTTTAACCCCTCAGCTCCCTTTTATCAAATGGCGGGCTGGGAGCAAACAAAATCAGTAAATCTATCAGTAGAGTATCAGGCATCTAGTATTTGGACACTTTTTATAGATGTAAAGGGTGAGCTGGATGTACAGATTGGTGAGCAAGTTTTGCCTTATTTGGCCTATTTAGCTGTTAATCAACCCCCCTGGAATAGCTTCATTGCAACCTACCCTAAAAGGGGCACAAAAGAGTTTGTGGAAAAGGTCATGGAATGTTATGAGAAGTTATATAACTGTTACAAGGATAATGATGTTGAAGCTTTCAGGCACTATTTAAACCATACAGATTTACCGAGAGGTGTTTTTTTTGAAGGATTCAAAGAATTCGTGAATATGCAAACCTACAACACAAGGCTGCTCAATGGAGGTTATCGAGAAATAGAAGAAAGGAATACTCAGATAGTAATGCTGGAGAATGTAGTTGAAGTGCAATCTAGGGAAATTATTGAATTAAACGATGATAACTTGCAGCTTAAAAAACAATGTACAGTTTATGAAAAAAGAGCTGAGACTTTAGATTTAATTGTAAAAGAACAAGACATCTCGGTTCATAATTTACATACAGATAAGGCAAGGAAAGAAGCAGAAATTGAGAGATTAACTTGTGAGAATAAAAATTTAAATGGCGAGGTTCAAGGTTTAAGAAACGAGAATGAAAATTTAAGTGGCCAGGTTCAAGGTTTAAGAAACGAGAATGAAAATTTAAGTGGCCAAGTTCAAGGTTTAAGAAACGAGAATGAAAATTTAAGTGGCCAAGTTCAAGGTTTAAGAAACGAGAATGAAAATTTAAGTGGCCAAGTTCAAGGTTTAAGAAGCGAGACTGAACGTCAGGAAGAACAAATAGAGCGCGTACTCGTAAAATATGAAAAGCTAGACGCAGAATATCTTGAGCAAATGGAAAAATATCGAGATGTAGTTGCAGAAAATAAAAGGTTAAAAGAAGAGAATAAGGGTTATAGGAATCAATCGAAGACATCTAATGATGAAGAAAGCGATGATACGAATGAGAGAAATAGATTAACCAACGAAAATTTTCAGCTTAAGGAAAAAGTTCAAAGTTTAGAATTAAAAAATAAAGACCAAGATAGCTTGATCAATATTTTATATGGGACGAATGAATATCAAAAAGTAAAACTTGAGAAGTTAACTGGTGAGAATAAAGATTTATTAGATAATAATAAAAACCTAGAAGAAGGAAAAAAATACCTACTTGAAAGATATCAAGAATTATTCGAGAAACATGAAAAACTAGAAGAAGAAAGCGATGATACGAATGAGAACAACACAGGGGGCGGCCCTCAGTTTTTCTAAATGCTTTATTGGTTTCCGGGTAATCCTTTGATTTTAAAGATATTTTTAGTATGGCCGATAAGAAAATTTATCGGCCATGTAAAATTACATTTATAATCAATGACTTGGGCGCGCCCCTCTCTCTCCAGCCTGATTTTACAGAAAATGTAGCAAAAGTTGGAGCGATGTAGCAGAGATGTAGCAAACTAAGTTATTGAAAATAAAGATTTGTAGCAAAAAGCTCAAATGTAGCAGGTAGTCTACATTTATCCGGTTGGTTGTTTTAGATTTACCCTTTTGGATTCAATTGCAGATAAGCTTTTCCATCCTGAATGGCGTGCTTAAGATAATTGTGCTTAATCAGAATATCTATGGCACGGTTACGTCGATCTCTCTCCCTGATTGGGCTTAGCTGTTGAATTTCCCTCGGCGTGATTACGATAGTTTCTTTTTTCTTAAGCCAATTTAAAAGCTGCATGGCATCTTGATGCTCAAGTGATGGAGTTTCTTTATAGCCCAATATCTTCCTGGCCTCTTCCATGTGCCAGATGATGATGGGAATGGCTTGTTCAATTTGTTCTATCTCAATGACAGAGCTTTCTCGACCAGAAAACAGATGAAAAAGTCCCGCAAGGCGAGCAACGTTTTCAGGTGCTTTGCTGGCAAAATCTTTTATGGATGACCATTTCCCCGTAAGGTCTAACTCGATTTGATTGAAAAAACTAATCCAGAGGCTCTTTGCCTCTGCACTGAATTCTAGTGTTGGAATTCCATGACAGCCCCTCTGATTCAAGCTTAGAGAGCTATTGAGACAATCAGTGATGCGATCATGAAAAGGCTTTAAAGATGACAAAGATTCCGGTGGTTCCTGGTAATAGCGCCCGCCAATGTTGCTTTCAGGGTATGCCATCAAGGTTTAAAGCGGGTGAAAAATCTAGACCACTAATAGCCAAAATTTTAGATACAATTTTTCCCTTGTTACTGACTAAAAATTACTACTACTAAAACTACTAAACCTACTGTCCAAGATAAATGGACGCAGGGGTTGGGGTGTGACAATCATTGGAACGAAAAGGTACTCTAAGCAAAAATTCCTAGGCCAGTTCTAACGTTTCAGAGATATTTAGCGACCTGAGTTTTCCTTCTGTCACCGTTTTTGGCAACATAAATGAAAAATGTCCCAAGAAGTTAATATGCTTTCGTCCCAACGGTGATAACCGTGCTTCATCTTCTTCGTTTATCACTTCACCTTGCGCACGTAAATAATCTAATGCCGCCTGCATATATACTGTATTCCATAAAATAATTGCATTGATTGCCAATCCAAGTGTATTGAGCTGATCTTCTTGTCCCTCTCGATATTTTTCGTAAATTTCGCCACGGCGACCATGATATACGGTACGCGCTAAACTGTGACGACTTTCCCCTTTATTGAGTTGCGTCAAAATATGGCGTCGATATTCTTCGCTATCAATATACTTGAGTAAATGCAATGTCTTAATAATACGTCCTAAATTCATTAATGCCTTAGCCAACCCTGAAGGTCTGTTCTTTCGAAATAAAGATCGAACTAAATCAGAAGCGCTCACATGGCCCAGTTTTAATGAAGCAGCAACTCGCAAAATATCTTCCCAGTGCTTTCTTATGGATGCTTCGTTAATTTTATGGTTTGAAATATCATTCAATACGCCATAGTCTGCATTAACGTCAATTCTCCAAAACCTTGCGCCACCTACATCGGAAAGTCTTGGACTAAATTGGTAACCCAACAACCAAAATAAGGCAAAGATAATTTCGCTGGCTCCCGCTGTGTCTGTCATGACCTCCCTGATATCAAGACTTGTTTGTTGGTCTTGCATGCCATCCAACAGATATAGTGAATCACGCAAAGTCCCTGTGATAACAATCCCGTGAAACCCTGTGTTTTGATCCGATAAAAAGTTATACCAAGTAATTCCGCGACCTGGACCAAAGTATTTTCGATTCGCTCCAGAGTTCACTGTTTTTACAGCACAGGAAAATCTAATTCCATCAGCAGAAGCAACATGACCTGTACCCATTTTTTTTGCAAGCGATTGTTGAGACTGGAGATCTACAAGTCTCGCGTTGGATTTGGCAATGGTCTCTGCGCGAATACAATTTTGCTGAACCCAGCTTAATCGATTGCGTGTTAATTGTGGGCTGTCTTCGTCAATTAATGGCTCAAGACCAATATTGCATGCTTCTGCCATGATAGTTGCACATAATGATATTTCAATGTCCTCGACTCGAGTGTTGTTATCACTAATATGCGTACACTCGTGCGTAAAAGAGGACATTTGATTTACTTCAAGTAGCAATTCTGGAAAACCAATGCGAGGCATCAGGTTATCCACTTTCTCTTTTAATATTTTCAGACTTTGTGGCTCATCAATTTTTTCTAATCGAGACAGTTTGATCCGGTCTTTGTCCTTACTGTTTTTAACAATCTCAACGGCATCGTTTTTAGGTAATCGATGCAGCACATTCTGATAAGTCTCTTCCAGAGTTGAAGAAAGATAACTAAACATTCCATCAAAGTCAGCACTTAAATTGAGGGCTTGGCAAACAGGCAGCTTATTTTGCTCCCACGCTAGAGCGCTTAATAATTTTGCACGTGGATCGCACCACCGTTCACTATGAACCACATGAATATCTCGGCTACGCATATTAGCCTGCAAATGGTCCATGACACACAGTGTATATCCGGGCCTATCGACTTCATTCGTCTTAGCGTTAATCACCTTATCTCGCCAGCCTGCATTAATAATATCAAGTGGTGCGTTTTTAATTGAAGATGGGCGTTTTCCTTCGATAGAAGCTAGGAATTTTATAGCCTCTTGTACAGGTTTTCCTTCTTTAGTCGATTGAAATTGGATTGTATTAAGAAGAGTTGGCAAGAACCGTCGTACGGTCTTGTATTGCTCAAGCAGCTCATCATAGTATTTATCATGATTGGGTTTTGCAATTTGCCGAATGGTGGTTATTGCATTAGATATAGCATCCCTGGAAATCGCCTTGTAAATCATAGCAGGTAAGTCTTTATTTTCCTCATGCTGCAAAAATAAATCAGAGAAATCGGATAGCTTTAAAGCGGCCTTATCCAAATCACCCAAACTTCGAATGCGTTTTTTCTCACCTAATCGTTTGGCTGCTGCAGTAATTTCTGTGATTAACATGTCCAATAAATCTAATGCATCATCCAGGGCTTTGATTTCATACACATAAGCAAATGAAAATAACACGGCAATCCGTCTATCATCTGGCATCCTTTTAATAGAAGGTGCCCAAGAAACAGCAACATATCTGGCTAAGTGATTAATCTTAGCTTTTGGGATGTTTCCAATATCTATTTTACCTATCCCTAAGTCACATAGATATTGATAGCGCTTCAGTGCAAGCACTAAACCGCTGCTGCTGATACGCACTGGACCATTTTTTAATTCATCAAGCTTGCTGTATCGCTTACCCTCAGGAACCAATAATAAGTCTTCAAGTTGCTTTTTCTGATCATCATTAACTAACAAGGTGAGTCGATTCCATAGCCGCTTTGAGACACGATCTCGAACTTTTGCAATCAAAACAGTTAACGTACTCATGCCTGGCAAAAGTACTTTTCTGCTGATGAGCCATAATACGCAACGTTCAAATAGAATGCTGGGCCTTTCATTACCAAACCAAGCTTGAGCGTATAACCAGCGAGTTAAGCGATATCCCCAGATACCACTGAGATCTTTGTAATCAAATAGCATCTTGATTTCACTAGAATGTGCCAATCGGGTTGCTTTTCGTTCCAGATAACACGCAATATCTACCGGTAATTCAAGCCCTAATTGTTTAGCAAGATAACAGACAACCTCATTAGGCACATCAATCGGATTTGATAGAAAAGCCCCAAGAAATCTGACGGTAGTTAACTGTAATGCATAACCAAGTTTGTTGTAATCGCGTCGGCAGGTATCAATCAATGCTTTATCCTTATCATCAAGATAAAAATACTTATCCAGTTGATCTTGCGTAAGTACCGCAGGATATTTTACATAGGACTGATGTTGCTCATCGGTTAAAAAATCAACAGGCATGCATGGCTCAAAAAACAAAGAATAAACGAAACAATAAACCCAATAAGGTACGGTATTGGAACATCCAAATGGAACAGAATTTTTGTTCCATTTAAGTTGATTTGTGTATTTTGGTCCATTATCATCTGATCGTCTAGACTCTAACGGAACAAAAACTATGGCTTGTTATGGTTACGCACGCGTATCAAGTATTGATCAAGATTATACACTTCAAGAAAAAACCCTACGAACCGCCGGATGTGATATCGTTCGCGCTGAAAAAGCATCGGGAACCCGTCGAAATTCACGCGCAGAATTAGAATTGTTGCTCGAATTTTTGCAAGAAGGCGACACCCTAATGGTGACTCGGGTAGATCGGCTTGCACGCAGCATCAAAGATTTACAAGATATTGTACATATCCTTAAAGAAAAAAAGGTCATCTTAAAAGCAACCGAACAACCCATCGATACTCATACAGCTACCGGAAAGGCTTTCCTGGATATGTTGGGAGTGTTCGCAGAATTTGAAACTAATCTTCGGCGTGAACGCCAGCTTGAAGGGATCTCTGCTGCAAAACAAAGAGGGGCTTATTCTGGGCGAAAAAAATCAATTAACGATCTAGAAATCCAACGGCTTCGTTTTGAAGAAAAATTAAGACCTACGGAAATATCACGACAATTAGGAATTGGGCGCACTTCTGTTTACCGAGCCATTGCTAAAGAAAAAAGAAAATAACAATGAGTCTATTTAAAAAGACTTCTGTTTTTTAAAACTAAAAAGGAAGCCACTGATGAAAAAAATAAGTTACGAATACCATCATATGGGGATACCCACTAATACACAAAGAGAAGGTGAAAAATATAGTTCTACGTTTAAAATGTACACTACTCAGGGTAATAATGAATTCCGCATTCAATGGCATCGTTATGAAGAGGGTTGTCCATTACATCCGCTTATACAATCTGTTCCTCATGTAGGTTTTAAAGTTTCTAGTATTGATGAAGCTATAAAAGGGGAAAAAGTTTTACTTGAGCCTTATTATCCTTTTGAAGGTTTTCGTGTGGCTATGATTGAAGTTGAAGGTGCTCCAGTGGAGCTAATTGAAACTAACCTAAGTGAGGAAGAAATCTGGGGTAGTTCACACAAAGGTTCAGTTATTTATCCAGAAAATGATGAGTAACCTCGGTCCATGATGTCTCTGAAACGCTAGAACTGGCCTAAGGATTTTTGCTTAGAGTACCTTTTCGTTCCATTGATTGTCACACCCCGGGTTTTGCCGTCCAGTCCCTGGTGGGGACGTTCATGGTTGTAGAAGTGAAAATAGCCTTCTAAGCCCCGTTGAACAGCCCTTACATTTTCCCATTCCCGCAAATAGATGCATTCATACTTGACGCTGCGCCAAAGGCGTTCAACGAAAATATTGTCGAGTGCACGTCCTTTCCCATCCATTGAGATTTCAATCCCATAATCATTCAGAAGCCCTGTGAATCCTAGGCTTGTAAATTGCGAGCCCTGATCCGTATTAAAAATTTCACAGCGTCCTTTTTTAAGGGTTCTGTCGAAAATATATTCAGCATAAACTATGGATGTTAGACTCTTGGTTAAGAATAACAGGGAGTCATGTTTTATGATTAGTTTTAAAGGTCGTCATTTCCCGAAAGATATCATACTGATGGCTGTTCGTTGGAAGCTTGCTTATCCATTGAGTTATCGTAACATCGAAGAAATGATGGCAGAACGCAATGTTCAGGTGGATCACTCCTCAATCCAAAAGTGGGTTGTGTACTATTCTCCAAAGCTAGAACAGGTTTTTCGGAGTCGAAAACGCAAAACAGGAAGCAGCTGGAGAATGGATGAGACTTACCAGAAAGTCAATGGGGAATGGGTCTACCTTTATAGAGCGGTTGATAAAGATGGTGACACCATTGATTTTATGCTTACCAAACAGCGAGATCGTAAAGCGGTTTTGAAGTTTTTCAGAAAAGCCATCGGCTCTAGCGGGCTTCCAGAAAAAGTTGTGATTGATAAAAGCGGCTCAAACACAGCAGGATTAGCCTGGATCAATACGGTTTTGTTTTTATCAGGTCTGTGGCATCTGATGATTCTTGTTAGGCGCATAAAGTACCTCAACAATGTGGTTGAACAAGACCACAGATCGATTAAACGAGTGACGAAGCAAACTACAGGGTTCAAATCATTTGAAGCGGCTAGAGCCACCATTACTGGAATAGAGCTGCACCATATGCTGAAAAAAGGACAGCACGTTGCTTGCGAGCATAATACAGCTTGGAAACAATTTTATGCACTTGCTGAATAACTGCGCCCTGAGAAAAACAAACTGAGTTCAATAAAATATTTTCGACAGAACCTGATAAATAGCTGTATTATGTTAAAACCACCAAATGTGAGCAACGAAAACCCTTCACGGGTACTGGTTGAGTAGACCGACCGGGATTGGGGTGTGACAAACGATTCTGTAAAAGAATTTTTAAAAATTATGGGTTGGTATTGTTCGAAAAGTGCTCTCAACTTCCGAGTATCCCAATTTTTTAAATGTTTGAGCTACCAAATTACTCAAACTTCTGCCGACATTATCGTCCTCCACTACCGTGATCAGGGCATCAATCACCACATCATCTGATCGACGGAGTTGCCCCAGTGCCCAAGCTGCAGACTGCCTTACCTCGTCATCCACCTGTCTGTCTTTCAGGATCGTGATCAGGGCATCAATCACCACATCATCTGATCGACG
>CAVYTG010000005.1:0-33278 GCA_963771515.1 uncultured Gammaproteobacteria bacterium
ATCTGCCATTTACCTTTGACAATGCAAGCTTTACCCGTGGTTTTGAAAGGCTCATCGTCGATCCAGATAATAGATTTATAAGGACGACATTTTGTATATTTTTGACTGACGTACTTTTTAGAATGATGATGCTTTTGTGTTTTTTTAGCATGATACCGTCGCTCATAATGCTGAGCATTTCTTTGTTGAACATAAGCTTGGCGTCTCTTTTGATCCGCTAACTTCCTTTTCTTGTTTTTTTCATCAGTCGATTTTCCAACCTGATTACCAGTGAAACCACCTGCTAGGGTGCCCACGATAGTAGCAGCAGTTTTCCCTTTGCCTTTTCCAAACTGATTCCCAAGTACTCCGCCTGCAACAGCGCCTATGACTGTCCCGTTTTGTTCATGGGTGATGCCGGCAAAGATTGAGCTTGCAAATAGGAAGAGTATGATAGCGATGATAGATTGGTTAAGAGAAATAAGTCTGGGTGTTTTTAGAAAGTTCATCTTGATCTCCTTGGTAACTAATATATCTTCATAATAACATAAAAGATATTAATGTCAACTAATTTGCACAAAATTTATTTTTAATTTACGATTAGTATCAAATAAATAATGCGAGGTTTGATATGAAATCAGATAAAGCCTACTGGTCGAAGGTGGTTGTCAAAATACTTAAGGCAGAGCTGGCCAAAAGAGGGATAGATTATCCCGGACTGGTTTTAAAACTAAAGGAAATAGATGTTCATATTAGTGTAGAGGATATGAGGAACCGGATGTCACGGGGAACCTTTAGCGCTATGCTTTTTATTCAATGCATGAGAGCCATTGGCGTTAAGAGCCTTGCATTGGAAGAGAGTTTTTTTGAACGTTAAGCTGGAAAGCTCCATTTTCTATCCTGAACCTTTCTTTGATAAAAGAGAAAAGTCGATCTGTATGCGCCCAAGTTCTAACCTCACCTTTTTGAGTGAGTAGGGTACATAATTCCTCTTTACCATTTTTTTGCATCATAAGGAATGTAATCATCCATTGCATATCAGGTTTTTGAATGATGGTAAGTGTATGAGCCTCTTTTTTTAAAAAGGCGATAGTGGCTTTTGGTAGTTTTATAGGTTTTGGATTCATAAGGATTTCCTGTTGAGCTGGAAAGCATCAGGTTTGTTTTTTGTCTTGAAGGCGTCTTTCTTTTCAAAGCTTTTCTTGCTGTCAGTTTTGAGTGAAGTGATTTCAGAGCTTTTTGATTCTTGAGTTACGATGGCTGGAACTATTCTTTTAGTCTTTGCCAGAACCTTGCCGACATATCCATTAGAAATACCTTGATTGAAGTTGCCGGTATTATAACAGGAGAGGGCAGCATGAAGGGCTTTTTGTCCATCTTCATAACGAAGAGTGGCGCGTCTGTAACAATCAGTTAATACTTTGGCGGAGGCTTTGATATTTTTGCAAGGATCAAACAGGTCTCTACTTGTTAAATTGAGCCAACTTAGATTTTTAGCATTGACCTGACCTAAGCCTGAATCAAAATCAACCCCTTGTTCTTTTAAAAAATTGGATATCTCTATTGCTTCAAGTTTGTTGGTGGGTTGGCGTCTAAGCGATAACCTCTTGCTATTAATGCCAATGGCATAAGGATTAAAAGCAGATTCATGCTGAACGATAGCCGCGAGGGTAGTTGGATGAACGCTTGGGGCGCAACGTGATGCGAGGTCAATGAAGTCCATAATTCAATTAAAATATTAAAAAAAAGGTTATTTTTATGATAAAAATGATGTATAATGACAGGTAAATACAGGCAATGTCAACCTAAAAAAGCCATTGTTGACCAACGTTAACCAAAGGAGAATGCATTGATGCAAAGAAAGGTTATTCCCGGTAATAGTTCTATAGCCAATTATGACGAAGTCATCCCGCTTCCAAAACCTGAAAAGCCGCTTTGGAAGAAGATATTAAGATTCTTTGGAGTGCTGTTGCTGGCCTTATTTAAAATGGCTCTGTTCTTTGTTCGGCATATTGCCTTCTCCATTTTGCTGGCACTTAGAAAACCCGTTCACATGGTTTTTGGTATTTTAGGCTCGCCCATTTTATGTTTGATCTTTTTGGTTATGTCCATCTGGATGGAGCCTGATGCGAAACATGCGGCCTGGATTGCATCTGCTGTTCTTTTTTTCGGGTGCTTCGGGATAATGACCCTTTATGAGTTTATCCTGAAAATGCTTGCACCTGAAGATGTATCGTTAGAGCAATAGAAATTATTTTTCCTCATTTAAATTAAGTTCCTCAACAAGATTCTTTTCATGATGTGTTGGTCTTTTGGCCAATGCATTTTTCTTCTGATTTTCCTTTCAAGTTCTTATTCAGAAATTTCCTGATGTTCTAATTTAAGCTCAATCCGCTTCGCGAATTGAGAAAAATCAATACGCCCTTAATAGATTTTGATAGCATCAAAATACGTATTTTTAAGATATATTTTCCTTAATTTAAAGTCCTTAAAGTATCCACACCATACGCACCTATTCAGGTGCAATTCAAGCATTTGATTTGAAGTTGGTTTTCTTGTTTTTGATAAAAATCTTTGTAGTTTTTACGATCTACAGATAAAATATGGAAGTGTTGTATATCAACGAATCAACAAATAAAAAAACACTACATTAGGCACTACGAGGCAAAAATGAAATTAGGGAACCCAATTCAGCTCAGATTATCAATTGAAAAACAGCTTCTTTATGAAAAGGAAGCAGCCGCAAAAAACCTTCCGCTGAGCACTTGGCTCCGAAAAAGATTAGAGGAAGAAGATGAAGTTTTAGAGCAGATAAATGCATTAAGAAGATCAGTAGAATTTTCCAAAGAAGGGGAGGGTGGAGTAAGTGAGAACGATCAGGGTATCCTCTCTAAAACACTTGCGGTTAACCTGGAAATCCTCATCTTATTAAGACAAATATCCCAGCCACAAAAAGTGCAGATGGCTCAACAAGAACTTAAACGTCTTGGATTTGAAGTATGGACAGGTACGACTAAAGAAGAGATGCAGGCATAAAAACCGGAGTCCAGTTAGATGGACTCCGGAGGCAAGGTGATAATAGAAATTTAACTTACGCTAAAAGAAAGGAGGGAATGGAGACAAATGAGTAAGTCAATCACCTGATAATTCATTGTATTAAAAACAAAAAAACCTAAAAAGCATCTATTTGCGTTTTGGTTTGTGAGACATTGCTCACCCATTCACATTTCACGGGAAAAGATAGTGTTTATTGGCTTTTCAAGGGGTTTTGAAGTATTATTTAAGCATTCCATGACTGAGATAATTAAATAATAGTCAGAAGAGGAGGGCAAAGAATGGCTCAAGAGCAGCAAAGCTTTTTGGATCGATTAAAAACTTATTTTCTACCCCGTACAAAACAAAGCATTTACAGAGAAACAGGCTTGTTGTCTGAAGAAAGCACTTTGTTCAATACATTATTTAAAAAAGTCTTTTTTGATGCCTATCCAGGCGATGGGGTTGTACCATTGTCATCTAAAGCTTCCGTGAACGGTCATAAGGTCGTTAAAAGAAATGTCATAAAGGAATATGATCTCAAGTCAGGGCTTACCAGTTTTTTTGGTTTACCCAACCGTCTTAGAGAAGATGAAAGAGGAGGTTCGATCAGAAAACCAACCTTAAAAGAACTTCTGCAGGATTTGATAGGTTGGAATAAAGATCATGATTTTCTGCTTTTCCTGATGCCTTTTGCTGCATTATTTAATATTGCCCGTTTTTGCTTAACCACACCCGTAAGCCTTCTGAAGGTTATTACAGAAGTCATCCCTGATTTATTAAATAGTGTGACAGGGGTAGGGATACATGCTTTAGCTTCAAAGATAGAGAGGTGGAGCGGTATCAAGCAGGGATTAGGTATAGCAGCAGGTGTTATCGCTTTTCCAGTTTTATCTTTGGTATATGCAGTCAGCAAGCTTTGGGCTGGAGTTGGGATGCTGATCACCTCTCCGATTAAAGCGGCATCCATGGCCTATGCATTAGGCAAGTCAGCAGGTGGAGTACCCGGAATCATTTTAGGTAATGTATTCAGAGGGGTTAGTTATTTAGCCAGTATTGTATTGTACATGCCAGCCGTTGTGTTTTTAGGGCCTGTTGCGTTCCAAGGTTTAGGCGCATTACTTCCATTGAGTATGCATGCTGCTTTATCCGAAGGACTCCTGTTTGCATATTTAGGAGTGAAGGGATGGTTAACCACGACATCAGCCATGGCTTTTGGTGCATCATTAGCACCTCAAACAGCAAGTGTATTATCAACAGGTATACTAACAGCGGCAGCTGCAACCGGTGTCAGAATTTTAGAAGAGATGGGTGAGAAGCTAGGCTCTTATTTCACTCCTCGAGACCCTCATCGAATCAATATTATCCACTATGGGCCTCCTGAAAGGCAGCATCCTGTAAGGCATTATGCTCGTCCTACCTATACTCGCTCTACCTATAACAGTCTTAACCGACAACATCCTGTTGATAGGTATTCCACTACGGGTTCCACTACGAGTCATCGTGCACGGTCTAGTAATAAAGTTACTTCTAATACTATTTATCAAACTAGAAAAACAAGTACCCCTAAAAAGAAAAACTCATTCATCGCGCCTCCTCCCCAAAGAGATGAAGCTACTAATTGTCGTGCTTTAGTGATAGTGCCGGAAAACAAGGCAGGGAGTGTTGATTCAGAAGCAAAAATAAAAGATCGGATAACAACAGTTCCTCATAGGGAAGAAAATACTTCAGTATCAATAGAGCTAACTATCTTAAAAGATGCAATCAAGGCTATAGAAAAGGATGTTATCCCTGCACTTTTGAATGCATCTGATCAGTTAAAACCTTTTCTTCTTCAGTATAAACGTGGAGAAATGGAGTTTGAGGCGTACCAAGAAGAAATCGCGAAAGCGAAAAGAATTTTTGAAAAGAGTTGCAGAGAGTTTTCGAAAGTATTCCATCCTGATAAAAACCCAGACCTTGATGATGATGCAAAATCCATTTTGCAGGCATTAAACGATCTTAAAGATTTAGGAAAAACCTATTTAGAAAATGGCCTTAAAAAAGAGGACTTGGAGTTGGTCAATAAATTCTTGTTAACTTTGCAAAAAGAATACAATAGCGAACATATTGTTTCCGGGCTTGAAGAGCAGAAGGATTTATTAATAAAAATTAATGCTTTATTAGAAGGATACATTCGAAAAATGGAAGAGCACATTTCTAAAAGAGCAGCTGATATTGAAATCTTAAGTCAGGGATTCGAGGAAAATAGGAAAAAGCTGAGGAAACTAGGAAAAGAATATGAAAAATTAAAAGTAAATACTGAAGAATTAAAAGCAAACACTGAAGAATTAAAAATAAACACTGAAGAATTAAAAATAGAAACAGAAGAATTAAAAATAGAAACAGAAGAATTAAAGAAACAGCAAGAGAAGTCAGGAGAAAATCTTTATAAAGCCATAGATAGAATAGAGAAACTAGAACAGGTAAGAAGTAAAATGGAAAATGAATTGAATTATGAGCAACTGCAACTGAAGAATCAAGAAGCAGAAGAACAGGAGAAAATTTTAGGTTTCTCATAACCTGGCCTGCTATGTGTCTTTGTACTGGAGGGGAGGAGTAGTTAACAAATTTTATGGAGACAAATGATGTCAAAAGAAGCTACCGTAATCAACCAGAATTTAACCCAAAAAGATGTGCAAGATGAAGGGACAGAGATTTTACCGCTAGAGGAGAGAACACCCAGTATAGAGGAACTTGATCTGGATATACTGAGGCTGAATATAGAGCAAAGATTGTTTGAGTCTATCTGGGAAGTTGGATCTACATGGGAAATTGATACGCATTGGTTATCAATTGTCCTTCAAAATGACTATGAAAAATATTTGAACTTTAAACTGAACAAACTTGGTCAAAATTTATTTTCTTTTGAGAAGCAGGAGTGGGTACTTGATTTTAAAATTAATGTTTATAATGCTTGGTACAAGCTTTATGAAAGACAAAGGGACTTAAGAAAAAGTAAGATAGCCAATGATGAACTTTTATCAGAGAACGAGATAGAAGATGCTTGCTTTAATGATTTGATAGGAATCAGAAACGAAAGCAAAGCCAGAATAGAACTCCAAATACCTTTGAATAACAATCTTAACAGAGTATCCCTACCTGATAGTAAAGTACTTATATTGGGTGATATGTCAGAAAGCGAGGAAGACCATGGTGAGTTTTTTGATCAGGTATTTGATAAGGCCGAATCTGAGTTAAAAGCATATTTATTAGATATTACCAAGAATTGGGAATATTATGAGTTAAAAACATATTTATTAAATATTACCCGGAATTTGGAAGGTTCTGATTTAAAAACATACTTATTAGATATTATCCAGACTCAAGCAGATTCTGATTTAAAAACATACTTATTAGATATTATCCAGACTCAAGCAGATTCTGATTTAAAAGCATATTTATTAGATATTACCCAGACTCAAGCAGATTCTGATTTAAAAGCATATTTATTAGATATTCCCCAGAATCAAGTGGATTCTGATTTAAAAACATACTTATTAAATATTATCAAGGATCAAGTAGATTCTAACAAGTTTGAATCTGTTCTTAAATCGCTTAAAAATCATCTTAAAAAAACCCGCCAAGAAAGTAACATCATTAACAGTGAGAGAGAATCCTGCAAAGAAAGTTTTTCAGATTTAACCAAAATACAGAAAAAGGTATTAACAGATAAATATAACCGAATACAAACTTTATTAAAGCGAGAACCTGAGCTGCTTTATAGTGCGATAATCCTGGAAGAAGTAGAACAAAACCCTGAAAGAGATGAAGAGTTATTTTCGTTTGCAGCTAAAAACCTGATTGAAAGTAAAATCAGCCCTTCTTTAGTCAATGATGAAAGGTCAAGCTTATTACATATGGCGGTCATTAAAAATGAACCAGGAATGGTTCAGTTATTGCTGGAAGCTGGAGCAGACCCATTTTTGAGAGATTTGAACGGAATGTCTGCCTTGAGATTAGCGAAGGAAGAAGGCAGAGCAGGCATATTGTATAATATGTTTAAATTTCTTAAAAAGAAACCATCTGAAGAAAAGATGGAGCGAGAAGGAATTTACTCTATTTGCTTTAACCCTTCGGCTCCCTTTTATCAAATGGCGGGCTGGGAGCAAACGAAATCAGGAAGTCTATCAGTAGAATATCAGGCATCTAGTATTTGGAAACTTTTTATAGTTGTAAAGGGTGAGCTGGATGTACAAGTTGTTGAGCAAGTTTTGCCTTATTTAAATCCTAATCAGCATTTTTTGAGTAGAGTAAGTGCTTACTTTTCAAGGAGCCCAGAAGAGTTTGTGAAAAAAATCATCGAGTGTTATGAGCGGTTATACAACTGTTACAAGGATAATGATGTTGAATCTTTCAGGCAGTATTTAAACCATACCGATTTACCGGAAGGTGACTTTTTTGAAGGATTCAAGGTTTTCGTGAATATGCAAACCTACAACACAAGGCAGGTCAATAGAGATTTTAACGAACAGTATAATCAGGAAATAGAAGAAATGCAGCTAGCATTGCGAGAGAGTAATACTCAGATAGTAATGTTAGAAAATGTAGTTGAAGTGCAAGCTAGGGAAGTTGTTGAATTAAATAATGATAACTTGCAGCTTAAAAAACAATATATAGCTTATAAAGAAATAGCTGGGACTTTAGATATAATTGTAAAACAACAAGACGATTTGGTTCATTATTTATATGCAGAGAAAGCAAAGAACGAAACAGTAATTGAGAAATTAACAGATGAAAAACAAGGTTTAATACACGACAATCAAGGTTTAACACGTGAGAATCAAGGTTTAACACGTGAGAATCAAGGTTTAAATAAAGAGATTCAAAGTTTAAGAGGCGAGATTCAAGGTTTAAGAAGCGAGACTGAACGTCAGGAAGAACAAATAGAGCGCGTACTCGTAAAATATGAAAAGCTAGACGCAGAATATCTTGAGCAAATGGAAAAATATCGAGATGTAGTTGCAGAAAATAAAAGGTTAAAAGAAGAGAATAAGGGTTATAGGAATCAATCGAAGACATCTAATGATGAAGAAAGCCATGATGCGAATGAGAGAAATAGATTAACCAACGAAAATTTACAGCTTAAGGAAAAAGTTCAAAGTTTAGAATTAAAAAATAAAGACCAAGATAGCTTGATCAATATTTTATATGGGACGAATGAATATCAAAAAGTAAAACTTGAGAAGTTAACTGGTGAGAATAAAGATTTATTAGATAATAATAAAAACCTAGAAGAAGGAAAAAAATACCTACTTGAAAGATATCAAGAATTATTCGAGAAACATGAAAAACTAGAAGAAGAAAGCGATGATACGAATGAGAACAACACAGGGGGCGGCCCTCAGTTTTTCTAAATGCTTTATTGGTTTCCGGGTAATCTTTTGATTTTAAAGATATTTTTAGTATGGCCGATAATAAAATTTATCGGCCATTAATCTCGCAGTGGATAGTCTAAATTTCTGGGGTATTATAACTCTCCATTCCTTTTTTGTATTCTTCGTGCTTTTCTAGGAAAAAATCAACGAACTGATTGATAACTCCTTCCGTGTCACAACTGTTTTCTTGATCGAAAAAGGGGAGATAAAGTGAATCAGTCACCGTGAGGTCTTTCTTAACCAAACCAAGTCGAACTGAGTCTTGAAAAAATTCATTCAGGAGGGCTGCATGGTCGCGATTTACCATTCTTACAACCATTTCAATAAATTTGATTTTTTCTTTTAAGAAAGATTTCTCTTCACGAAGATTTTCTTTGAGTGTTTTTAAAACTGCCTTAACCGCTCCAAATTCTTTGGAATTTTTTATCATTTCCTCCATAAAAATCACAGAATGCGCTCTTTCCAGGGTGGCGCCTAAGTTAAAGGTTTTTCCAAAAAAGTTTTCTTTTAGCCACAATGAAAATTCATATCGATGCATAGAGTCAAAAAGATCATGTATCCCAAGTATCCCTGTTTCTGAGGGTTTAAAAAACTCGAGTCCTTTTTCCTTTATCACTTTAATAATAAACAATAATATATCTTTGTCTTCAAGGTTCTCAAGGATGACTAGATTATTATACTCTTGAAAGAAGGCTGGGGTTTGCTCATACAATCTGTCAATGAAAAATGCCCTTTCTTTTTTAGAAAAGTAGCGCCCCAGCACCTCCTTCCATTCAGAGGCATTTTGAAAGAGGTCTGGATTTTGCTCAAATAATTTGTTAATAAAAGATCTCCTTTCTTCTCGAGAAAGAAATTCTTCCAGTACCTCTTTCCATTCAGAGGCATTTTGAAAGAAGTCCGGATTTCGCTCACATAATCTGTCGATGAAAGATGTCCTTTCTTCTCGATAAAGAAATTCCAGTACCTCCTTCGATTCAGAGAAATTTTGACAGAAACCTGGATTTCGCTCACATAAAGTGTTAAATAAAAATACTTTTTCTTTATGAGTAAGCCCATTCACTACTCTCCTAAATTCAGAGGTTTCTAGAAAAAAGAAATCTGGATTTCGCTCATATAATCGGTCAATGAAAGATGATCTTTCTTCTTGAGAAGGGAAGCTCAGCAGCAATACCCTTACTCTGTCTTTTTTCCATTTATAAAAATCTGGATTTATCCCACATAATCTGTCAAAGAAGTCTGGATTTCGCTCACATAATCGATTAATGAAAGATGTTCTTTCTTCTTGAGGAAGAAATTTCAGCACCTCCTTCAATTCAGAGGAGTTTTGAAAGAAGTTCGGATTTCGCTCACATAATCGGTCAATGTAAGATATCCTTTCTTCTTGAGGAAGGAAGCCCAGCATCAATACTTTGTTTTCTCCTCCATTCCATTTACATTTATAGAAATCTGGATTTATCCCACATAATCTGTCAAAGAAGTCTGGATTTCGCTCACATAATCTGTCAATGAACGATGACCTTTCTTCTTGAGGAATGAGGTTCAGCACCCTCTTCAATTCAGAGGAGTTTTGAAAGAAGTCCTTATTTCGCTCACATAATCTGTCAATGAACGATAACCCTTCTTCTTGAGGAAAAAATTCCAACACCTTCTCCATTTCAGAGAAATTTTGACAGAAATCTGGATTTCGCTCATATAAAATGTTAAAGAAAAATAATCCTTCTTCTTGAGGAATGAGGTTCAGCACCCCCGCCAATTCAAAAGCTTCTAGGAAAAAGAAATCTGGATTTTGCTCACATAATCTGTCAATGAAAGATGTTCTTTCTTCTCGAGGAATGAGGCTCAGCAAAAATATTATGAGTTCTTTATCCTTTTGATAAAAATCTGGATTTATCCCACATAATCTGTCAAAGAAGCCCGGATTTCCCTCACATAATCTGTCAATGAAAGATACTCTTTCTTCGGGAAGAAGAAAAAGTAGTACCTTCACCAATTCAAAAGCCTCTTGAAAGGAGTCTGAATTTTTCCCACGTAATCTGTCAATGAAGTCTGGATTTCCCTCACGTAATCTGTCAATGAAGGATGTCCATTCTTCTTTAGGAAGAACGAATAGCACCATAGCAGATTCAGAGACATTTTGACAGAAACCTGGATTTTCCACATATAATTTGCTAACGAAAGATGTCTTTTCTTGTTCAGGAAGAAATTCCAGCACGTTTATCAGTTCAGTAGTATTTTGAAAGAAGCCTGGATTTCGCTCGCATAATTTATTAAGGAAAGATACTCTTTTCCCTTCAGGAAGAAAATTCATCACGTCTGTCAATTCAATAGTACTTTGAAAGAAGTTCGGATTTCGCTCACACAATTTATCAACGAAAGATAGCCATTCTTCTTCAGGAAGAAACTTCAACACATATATCAATTGATGAGTATTTTGAATTAAATGAGGCAATGGAATAAAGGGTAATGTTGTTGCGTCTGGAAGAACTTCATTATTAACCAGGGCAGTTCTGTAATCCCGCAAATATATTAGTTGTTGTAAAAGCTCGTCAGGATATGAGCCCTGTTTCAGATTATTAGTGGTTCCCAATAAATTTTCTTGATTGAAGTTGCTCGAAACAAATTGGAGCGTTTCTTCGAAGTAGAAGATAAAGCTATCAGACCACTCTGCAGGGTTGATCGTTAATCCATGCAGGAAAATACGATTAATTAAGTACGGGGTGAGTTTAACCTCTTCTTCGTTTCCTGTAACAAAAACCTGGTAAAGAAACTCATCGGTCATATAACATTTTTCTTGAACCAAAGGATCCAAAAATGACTGATACAAGGATGTTTTTTGCTCAGAATCGGAGATACTCCAATTAACAAAGAAATTTTCGATCCACGAATATAACTTTTCTTTTTTGTAACTTGAAACAGCCTCTTCGAACATGCACATTTTTTCTTGTAAGTTTGGTAAATGTTCTATCGGGAAATCTTGCAATCGAAGTTGATCATAATACGAATTTAACGATGTTTTCAGTATTTCAACTGCTTCAAGGGAAAATTGGCTAGAGTCGCTAAAGGAGACAGCTCGTCCATAGGTTAATAACAAATCATACACTCTATTTGCCTGAACCAGCATTGCTAGAAAGTCGTTCTGCGATGGGCTATTTGGATCAAAATTTTCATAAATCCAGATTAAAACATGCTGTAAAACATCACTATGGGGAATACTCGTTTGTTTTCTGCAGCGAACGATAAAGTCATTCTTACTAAAGGTTTCACAAATTGTATACAAATTATGAAACACACGCTGGTTTTCATCAAAAAAGAGGGGGATATTTTCCATTGAATCCCAAAAGGTATGAATCGCCTCCGAAAAGTACTCTTCTTCAATTCCATGGGCTTCTAACTCAGTTTTCATTTTTTGTTGAAAGCAAGTGAAATCCAGGTTTTCCTTTAACCAGGGATGTCTATCTTCTCTATCTTGTTGGGTAATTAATTCATTAGGTATCACTAACTCAGTAAGCAGCACTTCTCTGAACAAAGAAAGGTCGTTACCTTCTTCTAGCAAACTGAAAACCAGCTTTGTTAGATATTCTCCCGCTATTCGATGCATCAAAAAAGTTAGATTCAGTATCAGCTCAACACCTGGATAAACCAAATGCAATAACATGGCCCATTGATTACGGGCTCCGTGGTGACACTCTGGTTTGGCATGAAGCTCTAAAAAACTGTTAAATAATGAGCGAATCCGCAAATCTCGTTCATCATCACTGTTGTTTTCATAAACTGTTTGATCAGATAAGGCAGCATACACTGTTGCCAATATGGTTTTAAGCGGAAAACAGATTAGTTCAGGCTCTTTGTTTTCACTAACTTTTAGACGGACGATATCCAAGCGGTTGGAAGGTTCATTGATTATTTGTTGTATCGTCAGCCATGCGCCTTTAACCTCATTATCTTGTGTTTCAATTTCTTTAGAAAGTTGTGTTATCAAATCATTTACTACTATATCTGGTGAATGATTTTGGCGCAGGATGTAATGTTTTACTAAACGATATAAAACGTTCGCTGCTGAAATGCTTAGTGCTGCATTATGGGTGTTTTGGGTGTTATTTGTGAAATCGCGATAAATATTTTCTGGTATTGTTTGCACTTGAAGCTACACCTTTACTAATTAATTAAGAGAAAAATAGTATCATACCCCGTGTTAACGGGGCAGCAATATGCCGCCATTTAAGGAAAATTCCGTAGATGGAAGCAATTACAACCTGAAGTTAGCCCGTTTGGAGTGAAACGGGCATAACTGTGCCGACTGAGTGAGTTGTCAGAGTCTCTATTAAGCTGCATATTCAGAAATCAAGGCTTTAAGCTGATTAGCCGTTGGCTTTCCACAAATATCATTCATTCCTGCAGATCGGCATTGATTCTGATATTCAGGTTCATCTACGTGCGAGGTCATCGCAACAATTGGAACATTTTTGAATCGGTGACTTTTTTCTATGGCTCGAATAATTTGGGTCACTTCAATTCCGTTAAGGTATGGAATTTCAATGTCCATCAAAATTAGATGATATTTGCTTGAATAAGCTTTTAAAGCTGTTTTGCCATCTTCAGCAAAGTCAGCGGTATATCCTAGATTGCTTAACATGGCTTCCAAATAAAGCCTTACAATGCTGTTATCTTCAACAACAAGAATTTTAATTTTTTTGGTTTTAGAATTTGGAAGAATATTTCTTTGAAATCCAGTGCTTCCTATTTTCTGTGTTTTAATTATTTTTTCCATTTTTCCATCCTCTTTTACTAAAAGTAAAGTTTTTGGCTCCAATTCCTCATCTCCCATAAATTAATCTAACGAAAAAGAAGCAATTAAACATTTCGATGCAATTACCTAGGTATTTTTTACCTAGTTTTTTGAAAAAAACATTTTATGGTAGCCTACCTGAATAAAATCTAATGTGATTTAGTAAGGAGAGGGTTATTATTTATGAAGGTTATAAACGAATGGAACCCATTAAGGATTTACAACACTTTCTGAAACACAGTGTGGCAATAAAATCTTGTGATGAAGTAGGGAAAATCTGCAAAGATTTTTTTAGAGAAACAGGTATTACTTTCTATAACTACGTCCGTGTGTACCATGATGGCAGCCGTATTTCTCTAACAAGCAATAAAAGTTGGGCGCTATACGTTTTTACCCACCATGAGAAACACCAGATAATTGCTGAAACTATTCCACCTAATGGACATTCTCGTTATATGGTTTGGGATAACGATGAGAATCATCGTAAGGATTCTCTGCTTACCGTAGCAAGGAGTGATTACAACATTGACCACGGATTCACTGTAATTACTGCCTACGAAGGTTATATCGAATTTCAGTATTTTGCTTCTACAAGGGAAAATCAGGCTATCAATAACTTTTACGTTAACAATCTAGATATTTTAAATAGTTTTGGTGCATTTTTTCGAGAAAGGGCATCTAAAATCATTCACGCAGCAGAAAAAGAAAAGATTATTTTTCCAGGACATAAGGTTTTCTGGCTTGAGGAAGACAATAACACAGGAAAATTCCATCAAAATGCATACTTTAAGACTCTAAGAGAATATGAAGTTTCCCGTTACTATCTAAGTGGAAAACATAGAAATATTTATCTTACGAAAAGGGAAGCTCAATGTCTGACCGCACTTATAGACGGCCTTACCGCAAAGGAAACAGCAAGGCTCCTTAAAATCTCTCATAGAACCGTTCATATCTATCTGGAAAGTGTAAAGCAAAAGCTAGGTTGCCAGAGACGTAGTGAGTTAGTGACTAAAGCTCATGAATCAGGTTTTCGATCAATTTATGTTGCTGTGCATGCTCTTTACTTTCGCGATATTCAAAAACCGTCGGAAGGTCTTGAAAATTCTTATTCCTTGCAGTAAGTAACGTTAATTTTGCATCCAGTATTCTAGCATGTCTTTGAATTTTTTCGGGCAGATATTTCGCCAGATGGTTCGTTTCTTCAAAACTGATTTCAAATGAATGCTTCTTAATTAAAGCTCTTACATCCTCCAATGAAAAATCTGTATTTTTTGTAATATGAATTTCTGCAAAAAACATTTTTATGAGGTTAATTTTACCTGAAGCCTCCAAGTCTTTCAGAACCATCATTTCACAACCTTCAACGTCCAATTTTAAGAAATCTACTGGCCGATCAATATAGGATGAAAGCTTAAGGGTTTCAACTTCACAGCTATGCGGGTCTTGCCACTCTCCCCAATCTGAAATAAGCGAGTTTCCCCGCGTGTCTGGCTCATTCCCTTCTTTCAGATTAATGTTTCCAAATAACGTTTGCTTTCCTTCCTGATCTGATAGTGCCGCATTAACTGCTTTAACGCCCTCTAACTGATTAGCTTCGATATTTTTTTGTAAAACCTGAAAGGTTTCAGGGTTTGGTTCAAAGCATAAAATTTCTGCATTGGGGAAACAAATTTTAAAATAAAGGGTAATTAGTCCTATATGCGCCCCTGCATCAACAATAAATCTTGGCTTATCGTCTTTTTTGAAGAGATATCGCCCTTCCTCCAAGTCCTTAAGTAAACTCTCAAATTCTTTTTGGGTTCTATGATAAACCGTAAATTGACCAAACTTTGATTTGAGCAAATTCATACTATTGCCTGCTTTTTTATTAAAAGAAGAAGAATAACAAAGTAACTTGAGTTATCCCGCATATTTTGACCAAACTGGCAATGAACTAAAAAATTGCCATCAAAGGATTGTAATTCGGTCTCTCTTAATTTTAAAACCATTGTTTTATATAAATTTATTTACCTTGTTGAAAAAATCACATCTTAAGAAGTAACCAAAATAGTAACTTCGTGTCGCACACAGAAAATTACGGTTTCAAATAACTCGTCGGCAGTAAAAACGTAATTTTCTGTTCAAATGCCCCCTCTGGTCCTAATAGACCTCTCGGGTGATCTATACTAGATTTATAGGCATCTTGTATATTAAGGGAAAGGGTATTTCAGAAGGGATGGCCATTATGATTTTTCCAAAAATTAAAACTACTATTTTTTTTATTGGACTTATATGTGGACAAACATATTCTGCTGATTTTAAACAGATATATGGTCGACTAATGAATGCAAAAAAATTAGCATGTGAATTTCCCTTAAGCATATCCGCGCAAGGGTGGGATGAAAACCATAAATTTAGGTTAGAAAAAGATAGGATAAGTGGAACTACATATTTTCAAGACATAAACATAAAGTCTAGAACTGCTAAGATGATAGGACCTCTAGGTGAGTCTACTGTTAGCATACATACTTCACTTGCAGGGTTATCTTTTTTTGAGTTTCCTGAATTAGGCAACCCTATTTATACCGTTGTTTATCCTGTTCGCTATGATAAAGAATTGAAAAAAAACGAGTTAGACTCACCGATACTTATGGCCACAATGTCTAGAAATGTGCTATTTATTCCTTTTAGTAGGAAGCCTATACCTTCTCAATCTTACGGTTATTGCAAGCTGATTGAATAGCGGGATGTGACAGTCATTGGCCTGTGACAATCATTGGAGTCGGATAAGTGGAGACCATTAGGGGTATGTTTAGATATGGGACCAAATCCAACGAACTTCCGCTAGGCCTTGTTGGGTAAAGGCCTTAGCTCGCCATTTGGCACTTTTTTAAAGACCTAATGAATATATAGTTTTGTAGCCCCTTCATCGAAAAACATCGAAATAAACCATGCAAAACAAAATGTTACAAACGGTTCGTTGTATTTGGCCCCATATCTAAACATACCTCACTTAGGATGACAGTCTCATGGCCGACTGAATCTAGGCTTGCGCTAGGCTTTGTTTCTTAACCCCTCTTTTTGATAATTAATTGTGCTATTCTCTGAAGCTGATCACTTTTTTGGAGGTCGGAAGAGATGCCGTATAAATATGCCAAGGAGAAAGGTTATAGAGTTCCAAAACAAAGTCACAAGCTGACCAATTGGTCGGAATACAACCGTTTTCTGCGCATGAGAGGAAAGATAACCTTCTGGTTATCAGAGGAAGCGATAGGCAACTGGTCTGGTATGAGGTTGCTCAGGTCAACGATGGCACATGAGCGGCCAGGGTTTACACAGAGTTTGCAATCATTGTTTGTCACGAGATTCGACAGGTTTACAGGCTTCCTCTGCGCCAGGCGCAGGGATTCATCGACTCCATTTTTGAAATCATGGGACTTGAATTAACCTGTCCGAGCTATAGCCAGCTGAGTAAGCGTCTAGCCGAGCTTAACATCGAGGCTCCGCGCTACTATGTCCATCGAGACAGAATAGATGATGAGATTAGGGCTATTGCGATTGATTCGACAGGGCTTAAGCGGTTTGGACGTGGAGAATGGCATCAGGAGAAATATGAGCTATCAAGCAAGGCCAGTTGGAGGAAATTGCATCTGGGAGCGAATGATGAATACTACTATGAAGCCTGTGTATTGACGGACAGATTCTGCTCAGATGACCAGGCAGTCGATGAATTATTGGAGCAGATCAAGGAGCCGGTTGATCATTTTACAGGGGATGGCGTCTACGATAAAACACCTGTTTATGAAGCAATGAGAGCCCATTCGCCACAGGCTGACATTGTTATTCCACCCAGTGCTGTAGCCGTTCTGAATGAAAAGGCATCACCGCTCAGGAATCGAAACATAGCAGAAATTAAGGCTCATGGACGAATGCAATGGCAAAAAATACGGCATTATGGAAGACGCAATACCTCAGAATTGAATGTGCTGCGGTACAAGCGCATTTTAGGCGATTCCATGCATGCGCGAGAACTTGGCCGACAAAAAACAGAAGCCATGATTGGATGTGGAGTCATCAATAAAATGACATCCATCGGTATGCCTAAAAGCTATCGCTGCGCCTGAATTTTGGGAAAGGTAAGCAGGCTCAGAGTTAGGAAACAAAGCCCTACGCTTATGTAAACAGTGATGGCTCCTTAAAAGAACCAGGAAAAAAACTATTAGAAATAGAAGCTTAACCTCTTAGCGTGTATTTACGGACGATTCTTCCTGGTACCCTGTCATACACAAAATTTGATTATAACTCAGCTAATCATCGATTTTGTGGAATTTTTTGAAACATAGCTGACTGCAAAATTGCAGATAATCATCTGAAAAATCTTTAACCATCTTTTCTGAGCAATATTCACAATTAGTTATATGAACATAAAATAGTGGCTCTATGTGTTTCTTATAAAGATAATTTTGCTTATTGCTTAGGTTGTTTATCCCTTGATACTTAATTTGCCTCCCTATTCCCTGACATCTTGAGTCTTGGATTAATTCGTCTTCTAGAAGCAAAGAAGTATTTTGTTTTATATTTTCTTCCTCTTCCCAAAGTTCTATAAATCTTTTAGTTATAGACATATTAAACCTCATTATTTGATTAAAAAATCCCACAGAACTAAAAAGAGCGTGAGAGTGGAAGGACTAAATGAGAGAAAAACTCTCAAAGAAATGTGTTTAGAGTTCCTAAAAAAGGAACAACTAAAAAAGAAAAATCTTGTTTTGATTTTTAGGACTGTTTTTTGAAAGCTATACATTTTTATAAAATCATTTTTTTTCATTAAACCTCTTAAGATTTATTTGTGAAAATTGAATAAAAGAAACCGACAAAACTCAAACACCTCTAGATAAAAAGCATTAAATATGAGGCACTCGATGCGGTAAGGGTAAAAATAGATATGAACAGCTATTAGAATTACCCTTTATTATTATGAATATTATATCACAAACACCACAAAAAGTCAAGAAATATTTTAATTTTCAATATGTTATGAGCCTCCCTGTTTTGCATCAAAATAGCATTTTCAATCCCGCTGCTTATCTTGCCTGTTCTTGGCTTTGTTTCCTAACTCTGAGCCTGCTTACCTTTCCCAAAATTCAGGCGCAGCGATAGCTTTTAGGCATACCGATGGATGTCATTTTATTGATGACTCCACATCCAATCATGGCTTCTGTTTTTTGTCGGCCAAGTTCTCGCGCATGCATGGAATCGCCTAAAATGCGCTTGTACCGCAGCACATTCAATTCTGAGGTATTGCGTCTTCCATAATGCCGTATTTTTTGCCATTGCATTCGTCCATGAGCCTTAATTTCTGCTATGTTTCGATTCCTGAGCGGTGATGCCTTTTCATTCAGAACGGCTACAGCACTGGGTGGAATAACAATGTCAGCCTGTGGCGAATGGGCTCTCATTGCTTCATAAACAGGTGTTTTATCGTAGACGCCATCCCCTGTAATATGATCAACCGGCTCCTTGATCTGCTCCAATAATTCATCGACTGCCTGGTCATCTGAGCAGAATCTGTCCGTCAATACACAGGCTTCATAGTAGTATTCATCATTCGCTCCCAGATGCAATTTCCTCCAACTGGCCTTGCTTGATAGCTCATATTTCTCCTGATGCCATTCTCCACGTCCAAACCGCTTAAGCCCTGTCGAATCAATCGCAATAGCCCTAATCTCATCATCTATTCTGTCTCGATGGACATAGTAGCGCGGAGCCTCGATGTTAAGCTCGGCTAGACGCTTACTCAGCTGGCTATAGCTCGGACAGGTTAATTCAAGTCCCATGATTTCAAAAATGGAGTCGATGAATCCCTGCGCCTGGCGCAGAGGAAGCCTGTAAACCTGTCGAATCTCGTGACAAACAATGATTGCAAACTCTGTGTAAACCCTGGCCGCTCCTGTGCCATCGTTGACCTGAGCAACCTCATACCAGACCAGTTGCCTATCGCTTCCTCTGATAACCAGAAGGTTATCTTTCCTCTCATGCGCAGAAAACGGTTGTATTCCGACCAATTGGTCAGCTTGTGACTTTGTTTTGGAACTCTATAACCTTTCTTCTTGGCATATTTATACGGCATCTCTTCCGACCTCCAAAAAAGTGATCAGCTTCAGAGAATAGCACAATTAATTATCAAAAAGAGGGGTTAAGAAACAAAGCCGCTTCAAGCCATAGTTGCCTTCAAAACGAAATATTTATCCAACTGCTAATGTAAGCTCCCTGTTTAAAGTTATATTCATGCCTTGCTGTATCCTTACCAATAATCTGTTTCAGGCAAGGCATCTGAAACAAAATTTAATCCCCTTATGCCTCCCTGCTCATGTTTCCATTTCTGGCTCCTTTGATCTCCTCTCCCCTTTAAATTAAAATCTCAAATTTTTAAAAAAAGTATTAATCTCCCCGCCTGTTCTTTAAAACCTCTATGCCATCATCTCGAGCATCGCTCAGATAGTCTGCAAGTAAAAAATTCCAAGCATCTAACAAACGGCTTGCCGTCTCATGATATTTTTCTCTTTCCGTAAGTGCGTAAGCATCACTTAGTCGTAATCCCGCCTCAGCTAAAAGGTTAAGCAAATCCTGCTTTGTTAATCCTGTTTGCGCGTATATGTTGTCTTTTTCTATTAACATGATTCCATCCCCTTTGTTATTAATATTTATCTGGGTGAGTGTTGTGTCGTGGTCTTCCTTATTCTGAAGCATATCTCTCAATTAACGCTTTTAATTGTGCAGCATCCGGTTTGCCTGAATATCCATCCATTCCAGCTTTTTTAAACTGTGCCTGATAATCTGGTTCATCAGAGTGTGATGTCATGGCAACAATAGGCACATGGCTTTCATTCGTCTTTTCAAGTAAACGGATCACTTTAGTCACTTCAAGGCCGCTTATATCTGGCAAGTCTATATCCATCAATATCAAACGGTATTTATCGCTATACATTGCAAGTGCCGTTTTGCCATCAGGTGCAATATCCGCCTTGACACCAAGTTTGTTTAACATGGCTTGTAGAGCAAACTGAATCAGTTGGTTATCTTCTACTATAAGGAGCCTACAACTTCTTTTTTTAGAATTTATTTCCCAAATTTTCTTTTTGGTCTTTATTAATACTGGTAAACTCTTCATAAGAACCTCATTGTTATTTAGAAGTTATTTATATTTTATTTAAAAAATCTAAATATGACAAGGCGGCTAATTGCGTTTTCTTTTGTGAGATATATCCTACAAAATATATTCGCTGTTAAAACAACTCAACAGGGAGGCATGAAATGTCTATAGACAAAACTTGGCATCTAAGCACTTCTCAAGAAGAAACAAATCTTACTGAATTTGAATTGCAACTTTGGCGCGTTTACTTTGGTTTTGTAAGATGGCAACAGCAATGTGAACTTTCTTCAAGCAAGATTGACCTCTCTGCTGATGAACTTGCAATACTTCATATAGTAAGGATGCGAGATCAACCAAAAAGCAACGCAGATATTGGAATACTTCTGAATAGAATCGACTACTTCAATATTAATTACACTATAAACAAATTAGTTAAAAAGGGTTTTATTCAAAAAGAAAACCCAAAAAGCAAACAAAAACAAAATAGATACGTTGTAACCGAAAAGGGAAGAAAAAATACTGATGCCTATTCAGAAGCTAGAAAAAGCATTCTTAACGAATTTTCTTCTTACATGTCAGAAATGAACCTTGATGACGTGGCTAAGAGTTTAATGAAAATGAAAAATTTTTATGATGAAGCAACCAGAGTAGCTGCTTCCTATAAACCAAAGGAGGTTTTATGAGATCCATTGCTATAATTGGAGCAGGCCAATCAGGACTTCTGTTGGCTTTTGCTTTAAAATTAAACAATTATGATGTTGTCTTATTTAACAATAAGTCAGCGGATGAAATCCGAGATGGCTTCATCACATCAAGCCAGGTTGTTTTTGACAGCGCATTAAAAGTGGAGCGCTTATGGGGAACTAATCTGTGGGAAAAAAGCTGCCCACAAAACTACTCAATCAGTTTTTCTTTACGGGCTCCTGATTCACTACAAAAAGCAATTGAGTGGAAAGGTTTAACAAAAAAACCATTTCAATCCGTCGACCAGAGACTAAAGTTTTCAACTTTATTAAATAAATTCGAAGATTTAGGAGGTAAAGTTGTTATCAAAGATATCCAGTTATGTGATTTACAAAAAATTGCTGAGGATTTTGAACTAACCATCCTCTCTACCGGAAAAAACGAAATTAAAGATATTTTTCAACGAGATGATCACCGTTCTTCGTTTACTGCTCCTGCTCGTACCTTAGCATGTATGTATGTTAAAGGAATGATTCCACAAGATGACAACCCCGGAGTGAGAGCTAATATAATCCCCGGAATAGGCGAATATTTTACAACTCCAGGGCTTACACTGAGCGGAAATTGTGAAATGATGTTATTTGAAGCTATTCCTAAAGGGCCTTTTGATGTTTTCAGTAAACATGATTCTCCAGAGGAAATACTCTCATCTGGATTAACTTTGCTTAAAAAGCATATTCCTTGGGAAGCTGAAAAGTGCAAAAACATTGAATTGACTGATTCAAAGGCTGTTTTAGTGGGTAGTTTTACACCTGTTGTAAAAAAACCTGTAGCATCTATATCTCCTAATAATTTTATTCTAGGGATGGGTGATGTCGTTGTCTTGAATGATCCAATTGCCGGACAAGGGGCAAATAATGCTATAAAATGCGCAGAAGTTTATTTAAAAAATATTCTTAAACAAGAGAAAAAAGCTTTTGATAGTCGATGGATGAATGAAACTTTTGAAGAATACTGGACAGAATATGCAGAACCTGCAACAAGATGGTCTAATCTTCTTTTGTCTCCACCACCGCCACACATAATCGACTTGTTAGCATTCGCATCCCATTCACCACCTACAGCTGAAAAACTAGCAAATGCTTTTGATAGCCCAGCAAGTTTATTTCCTTGGATTGAAGACCCTGAGTACATTGCAAATATGATTCAAGAATAAAAAATATTTTTATCTATTTAATCTAATAAGAGGAGGAACTTATGATAGAAACAATAGAACTCACACCTTATTTAAAAAATTTATTACAGAAAAACGATGAGTTTTCTAATTCTTATAAAAGCAATTCTTTGATGAAACTCATTGAAAGCAAAAAAATGGAAAAAAAAGAAAACCGGCAACGCTTACTAGATTGCCTTCAAACATTTTCTGACTATTTCCAAAAAATAGTTATGTTGCGTTATGTGCTATGTGATGACAAGGATTTTCTACCCATAATCCAACTTCATCTAAAAGAAGAGTTTGGACATAACATTTTATTAATGAATGACAGAAAAAATAGGCCGCCAATTTGGGATCCGATTTTAGATGCCTCATCAGCCTGGTTTGCTTGGAAGATGTTAAGCTTAAATCAAGAAGAAAAGTCTGTTTTGATGCATATGGTTTTAGAAAGCAGCGCTAACCTCTTTTTTAAGAAAGCACATGTAATCATGCGCAAATATAAAGAAACCAACTATTTTGAGACACATGCTGTGGTAGATGAAGAGCATGAAAAAATGGGAATAGATTTACTTAGGAATATAAATGAAAGCCAATTCATTAAATTACTAGATGTTCAAAAAAAGGGATGGGAAATGCTAAATACCACATGTGAAAGAATTTGTTTTTTAACAAATCTTACTTAATTAACAATAAGCAACTCGACCGATTTCGGTCGAGTTGCTCATAAAAATCAATCGGTTGGGCAAATTATCCCGGGGGATAATTTATTCTCTTGTTTAGAACATTCATAAATGATCTAGCAAAAACATTGATGTCAAAAATAAAGGCTCCGTTGCAAAAACTTCATCGGATAAAATTTCCTTGATTTGATCGTCTGTTTTTTATCCAGTTAACCCAAAGAGTTGGTTAATGAACTGGATTTGGTTTCGTTTTGGGTGCAGCCAAACATCGAATTGCCCTTTTTTAAACATACGCATCACTTCAAAGCCTTTGATCGTAGCAAAAGCGGTTTTCATAGATTGTAAGCTCCGCATGGGACGAATGAGACGTTTGAGCTGCCCATGGTCGGCTTCAATGCTATTATTCTCATATTTGATCTGTCGATGATGGCTGTGTGAAATGCCCCCTTCGGTTCCGACAAAAAGGGTCCTAAATTAAGAAATAATTTTTGTCTGAACCGAAGGGGGCATTTCATCAATCACCACATCATCCGATCGACCGAGTTGCCCCAGTGCCCAAGCTGCAGACTGCCTTACCTCGTCATCCACCTGTCTGTCTTTCAGGATCGTGATCAGGGCATCAATCACCACATCATCTGATCGACCGAGTTGCCCCAGTGCCTAAGCTGCAGAACTCCTTACCTCGTCATCCACCTGACTGTCTTTCAAGATCGTGACCAGGGCATCAATCACATGATCATCCGATCGACCGAGTTGCCCCAGTGCCTCGGCTGCAGACCGCCTTACCCAGTCATTCACCTGACTGTCTTGCAGGATCGTGAACAGGGCATCAATCACCACATCATCTGATCGACGGAGTTGCCCCAGTGCCCAAGCTGCAGACCCCCTTACCCCGTCATTCACCTGACTGTCTTGCAGGATCGTGATCAGGGCATCGATCACATGATCATCCGATCGGCCGAGTTGCCCCAGTGCCTTGGCTGCAGACCCCCTTACCCCGTCATTCACCTGACTGTCTTGCAGGATCGTGATCAGGGCATCAATCACCACATCATCTGATCGACGGAGTTGCCCCAGTGCCTCGGCTGCAGACTCCCTTACCTCGTCATCCACCTGACTGTCTTTCAGGATCGTGATCAGGGCATCAATCACATGATCATCCGATCGACCGAGTTGCCCCAGTGCCTCGGCTGCAGACCCCCTTACCCAGCATTCACCTGACTGTCTTGCAGGATCGTGATCAGGGCATCAATCACCACATCATCTGATCGGCCGAGTTGCCCCAGTGCCTCGGCTGCAGACCCCCTTACCCCGTCATCCACCTGTCTGTCTTTCAGGATCGTGATCAGGGCATCAATCACATGATCATCTGATCGACCGAGTTGCCCCAGTGCCTCGGCTGCAGACCCCCTTACCCCGTCATCCACCTGTCTGTCTTTCAGGATCGTGATCAGGGCATCAATCACCACATCATCCGATCGGCCGAGTTGCCCCAGTGCCTCGGCTGCAGACCCCCTTACCCCGTCATCCACCTGTCTGTCTTTCAGGATCGTGATCAGGGCATCGATCACATGATCATCCGATCGACCGAGTTGCCCCAGTGCCTCGGCTGCAAACCTGCCTTACCCTGCATCACCTGACTGTCTTGCAGGATCGTGATCAGGGCATCGATCACCACATCATCTGATCGGCCGAGTTGCCCCAGTGCCTCGGCTGCAGACTCCCTTACCCAGTAATCCCAGTCTTTCAGACTCGTGATCAGGGCATCAATCACCACATCATCTGATCGGCCGAATTGCCCCAGTGCCTCGGCTGCAGACCTCCTTACCCAGCCATCCCTGTCTTTCAGACTCGTGATCAGCGAATGAATAAAAGTGGGATATCGCTCAAGCAAGGTTTGGCATCGGGCTATTGTAGCTATACCCCTTTCTACTTCCCAAGCTTTACACACCCCAAACTGCACAAACTCTGTATTCACAGCATCCATAAATTCTGGATTCAGCTCATTTAACATCAGTAACAGCTTCATCTGGCGTTTCTGCCAATAGCGTTTGTTTTGGGAGACGCGCTCAAATAAAGCGATCGCTTCTTCCTGCGTCTCCATCTGACCTGCAATAAAGATCAACATCATTTCGTAGGTATTGTCGTAGAGGAATTCATCCAGAAAGTTTTCCAACAACGATGCATTCCCTTCTTGCCATTGCCTGACGAGGTAAGCCGCGGCTAAAAACTCCTGATACGATAAATGAATAAACACCCCTGATCTTCGCTCCAGTTCTTCTGCCCCGATCGGATTTAACAAGCCATATTCAAATAACGTGCGAACCGATAAATTTCTACCGACTGCCGGTCGTATGACTTCATACGGAATAATGACTTTACGCGCGATCATGCCTTCATAGGCGACCTCCTCCAGGGCGCGTACCCGCATCGCAATTTGATCCTTATGGTGTCGTTTGACCTGATCTGAAGCGACTCCTTGCCTGCTTAAGTAAGCCAAGGCTAACTGGTCAGTCAGTTTTTGATAAAGACAGGTCATGCTAAACGTACCTTCTGACAGGATTGCTTCACCCTCCGTTGCCCAAATACCCGTGATTAAATCCAGCTGTATCGGCACCTGGCACTGTCTTTTAATCCCTGGGTTGTTTTTTAAAAATAACTTCAGACTGTTCTGCTGCTCAGGGTCTTCCAACACCAAGGGATTTTCAATAAAGTGATCAATATCCTTAGGAGTAAACCCTGTGATTTCTAATTCAAGATCGGCAATGTGTTCTAATTCCGCTCGCTCATAAGGACGAGAGGTAATGAGTTGATAGTCAGACTCTCTCATCAGGTTTGATAACACGGCTTTGAGATAAGCATTTTCAGGTTTATCTAGGTGCGTGGTTTCATCATAACCATCCAGGAGATACAGGATATTAAAATTTTTATGCAAACGCGCTAAACTCTCGGACGTCAATTTCACTTTATCCCCAAAACACAGCGTTTGAATGATCTCAGCGGTGGTATAAGGCAACTGATCCGTTTTTTCAGGAAAACGCTCAGGGGTGATTTCCCGAAGCCTGATCCAGAATACCTGATCAAATAAGCCATCCCATAGCTCCCCACCGCCCCAGTCATGGACAATTTTCTGGCAGAACGTACTTTTTCCAATGCCCGCCCGTCCCAGTACCAGAAGCCGTTCTATAGATTTGCCGTCTCGTTTATCAAACAGGGTGTCAAACGCAATTTCTTCTTTGACAGCATGAATGTCTTCATAATTACCCAGCATCCCCAGCTGACTCTGATTCTTTTCACTCGCAGCTTCTGCTTTTTCTCTGAGTTCTCCCTCTTTTTCTTTTTGTTCCGCTTCCTTCACTATGGCAACATGCGTGTAGCAGTCTGCAATGGGTAAGGGGTTACCGAGGGTGCGCTGTATGCTTCCCGCCCGTGCGTATTGAGCCTTTAAATAAAGATCAATGTCATCTATAAGGAAATCAAATAGGTGTTTTTCCCGGTTATCCTCATAGGCTTCCAATGCTGGCTCAAAAATTTCCTGTTGCTGGTGGATGTAGTCCCTTAAAAGGTCCCGGTAATACCCAGCGGTTTCAGGTGTGAATTTGTATTCAGCATAATGAATGATATTAAGTTCCTGAAGAAGTTCTTTTGTAAGGTCTAATCCCCGGATATCACACAGTTCTTTTTTTCCTTTGGCATACAGTTTGATGAAATCGCAGTCACGTCTCAGCTTAGAAAGGTTACCTACAAAACCACCTTTGTTATCAAATAACAAACTGAGGTTTTTAATTTTCGCCTGATGAATAGAAAGTAATTCTTTTAACAGATCAGCACTTAACGTGGATTGATAAGTTTTGAAGTAAAAAACCTGACCATCGACGTTAAATTCAATGTAAAGTGTCTGGGAGACGAGATAGGCTACGTCAATTTCCTCTAATAGTTCCCCTGTTTCATCAAACAACTCATCAAGTGTAAGTCGTTGTTGCTGATTTGGGCAAAAATTACTTACACGCCTAAGCTCCATAAAAATTGGATGCGATGACAAAAAAGAATCTCGATGCTGCTCAACTAAGGTCTCATAACGCTCATAATCCACTTGAATCAACTCTTCGCGGAAGAAAATTTTATTTAATATATCCTCCTGATCTAAAACCTGCAAAAGCGCACGTTTAGCTTCTAAATACTGTAATCGCTGAATATCTGTTAGTTCTTTCCATTCAATGACTAAGGGACTATTGTTACCCAGCTGAATGTCTTTTGGGTCTTCAAGACGATTTTGTGCCAGCTTGTTTTCTTCACCATCAAAGTTAAATGCATAGCCTGGGTCAATATTAATGGCAATAGCCTCTCGTATCCCACCCAATGACGTTCGGAAGGTGATGCCTGCGTTTTTGCCACCGCCTCCAATTACATCCGTATCTGCAATGGTCGTCCCCACCGCGAGAATTTCCATCAGACCCCGAAGTGGAATATCAGAATTTGTTTCAGGATCAATGACAGTTTCAGGGGGTCTTTTGTACTTTTCAATGAATCCTGGTGAATCAGATTCTTGCTGCATGATGTAAACAGGTTCATTCGTCTCAGGGTCTCTTGTCTTAATTTCGCCCAAATTCGTAAACTCTTCCATAAATTTTGACATCACATGCAGGCAATCCTTCATGTCAAATTCCTGCTGACAATACGAAATCCAAAAGTTTTCGGTTAGAAATTCATTGGCTAACGGTAAATCTGCCAATTTTAATTTTGGCGCAAGGTACGCAGAACCAAACAGCACGTAAATAGAATTAGCTATAAACTCCAGGATGGCATCCGCGTTTCGTTCACGTCTTGAACGGGTACGCCGGGTTGGCTTTTGATGCTTTGGTAAATTGTCATATAACAGTTTATGATCAACGCCTGTTTTCCCAATCCAGGTGGAATTGAATTTTCCTCTATGCTTTTTATTCTCATGTCTTTTTTCATAGATAGCTTTAGGTGCCCCGCCTTCGGTGGCTTCGGCAACCGCCTCAAATAAATAGGACTTGGTAAAAGACGTTTTAAAGATAGAATGCTTTAAATAGTTCGATAAATTAATGCCTGGTAAGACCTCTACGGCTTCTTCAGGTTCATTTTCCTCGACGAGTTGAATACCTGCTCGTTTCGCCTGATTTGCATTTCTTGTGTCAATGTAGGCTTGTATTGCCCCCTCAGGGGCACCCACTGGTATTGATAAATCCGAAGGGGTTACATTAGGATTCAGACCTAAAAGAAAATCAATGGCTTGTTTTTGCTGATCCGATAATTCAACCGTATTCGGTTCTCTCATCCTTTCTTCTCCTATACCTTTTTAAAAATTGTTATTGCAAAGAATGTTAACCTTTACATGGCTTTGTTGCAAAAAAGTAGCCAGATACAAATCTGGCCTTATTTAAAGTTGTTTATTCAAGCAGGTAAGCCGAAGAGCTGGTTAATAAAGTTGATTTGATTTCGTTTAGGGTGCAACCAAATTCAGTTCATTAACCAACTCTTTGGCTTGGCTGGGTGAAAAATAGGCGGTCAAACAAAGGAAATTTTATCCGCTGAAATTTTTGCAACGGAGCCATTCCGCTCATGATAGGATACACTCAGATTTTTGTTTATCTGGAAAGAGCAGATGCTTTATGTCATCCTCTATGGATATCTCTGTATCGACATTTTCTGCGGCATCTTTAACGATAAGCAGCATCTTTTTAATTAATTTTGTCAGTCTACTGGGTTTCTTTTTGAATGTATCACAAATCTTTCTATCTTCCTCTAATCCATTGACAAGCTTGTTAAATAATTCTTGAAAATGATGGGTATCTTCTACGACTGAAATGCTCCCAAATATTTAATCGATATGTTAAACTAAATATTTGGAGGAAAAAGATGAGTAGACAACAATACCCTGGAGCTAAAAAATTTCGTGTTGCATTAGAGGCAATCAAAGGAAAAGAAACCCTTGCGAGTTTAAGCGCGAAGTATGGAATAGCTCCGACGATGATATCGAAGTGGAAAAAGGAACTGCTAGAAAGAGGCAGTGAACTCTTTGAAAAAGGTTACAAAACAGTGGATGTCCGCTTAGAACATGAACGAGATCAATTGCTTAAAAAAGTAGGTGAGTTGAGCCTGGAGGTAGACTACCTAAAAAAGGCATACGCGAGCATCTAACGTCAAAGGAACGTCGGTTGCTCGTGAATCCAAATTTAGAACTATCAGTATCCCGTCAATGTCAGTTGCTGGGCGTAGAACGCAGTGGGCTGTATTATAAACCTGTCGCAAAGGTAGATGATACGGTGCTTATGAACCGGATTTATGATATTTGGTATAAGCAACCCCACTTTGGTTATCGTCGGGTTACCAAGGTATTGAAGCGAGAAGGCATGCTGATTAATCGTAAAAAAGTAAAACGATTGATGGACATGATGGGCTTGAAAGCGATTTATCCAAGCCCTAACACCTCATTGAAAAAAGAAGGACATGAAATTTATGAGTACTTGCTTGATGGACTCTGTATAAGCCGACCCAACCAGGTCTGGCAAGTGGACATCACTTATATCCGCACACGTAAAGGATTTGCGTATCTAACGGCATTGATAGATGTCTATAGCCGTTATATTGTGGGTTGGTCTTTATCAAACACAATGGATACCACTTCTTGTTTAGAGGCATTAACCCGAGGCCTGGAGCAGGGAAAGCCAGAGATCATCAATTCAGATCAAGGCGCTCAGTTTACCGCTGGGTTATGGACAAATGCCTTAAAAGACCAGGGTATTAAGATCAGCATGACTGGTAAAGGCAGGTGTCTGGATAATGTGTACATTGAACGTTTCTGGCGGTCAATCAAACATGAAAAGATAAAATTATCTGAATTTGATGACATTCATGAGCTTGAACGTTTGATTGATGAATATGTTCAACATTATAATCATGAACGGCCCCATCAGGCTTTGGGAGAATTAACTCCCCATGAGGCGTTTGTTCAGACAAAAATTATTTCTTAATTTAGGACGCTTTTTGTCGGAACCGAAGGGGGCATTTCACCTAATTCATAAATTCCGCTTAAATAAATCCCATAAGTATCCAAAGAATGCAATATGTTTTCTATATTATCGAACATGACATGTGTAATTAAAAACAAAGTGTTGTTTTCTATGTTACACCCTAAAATGTTAGCTTTTGTTCTCATCAATTCTAATTCGATTGCATATTTATTTAGTTCTTGCTTTTCAAAACTTCCAGACAACGAAAAGCTTAACTCACCATTGAAAAGCCTAATTAAATCATTATAGTTTTGTAGGCTACTACTCGATTGAATTTGAAAAAAAGGATCATTTTTAAAACTTTCTAGCTTTTTACCTGCATATTGTGGATGAGCAGCCTGATTAGTCAAAATGACAGCTTCTAACCCTTCATTTTTAATACGCTGGATAAACTCTGTTTTTGTTTTACTTCTTTTTTCTGTTTTACAGCAAAAAGATCCTCTAATTATAAATGCAGGTTTAACAGAAACATCACTCTTATCAATTTCTGCTAAAAATTCGAACCGGCCAATAGAGCTTACTCTAAACAAAAAAAAGAATCGATCTATTGTCACGCCTTCTATCTTTTTATCAACTACAAGCAAAATATCTTCTTTCATTTCTAACAAATAATGCCATATTACTTGACTTAAAAAGTAACAAGGCAATATAAAGCGCTTTTCTTCATCTCTTTTTAAGAGGTGCTTAATCAATGGGTTTAAATAAGAAGCCGATTTTACGGTTTCAGCCAAATAAAGAATAAATAAGCTAGAAAAAGCAGAAGCTAATTTTTGAAAGTGATGAATAATTCGCCAACCCAAGGTTTTTGAAACTCCCATTTCCTGGCATAATTTTTCATGATGAACACAAATTAAAATTCCTTCCTTATCACGTTTGCTGAAATAAGTTAAAAAGTGATAGAGAAAAAGGGTACTATGCCCTTGCGTAAATTCCATATCGATTTGATTAACATTAAAAAAATCTGAAAGACTACATTTTTTAAATCTTTTTCCAATTCTTTGCTGTTCATAGTAAGAAATCCTTATAGCTTCCAATGATTTCTTTTTGTTTTCTATTTTTAGAATTTCAAAAATTACTTCTTTATCTATAGTTAAATGGTTTTCCCTATATTGCCGATATAAATATAACAGCTGGCACGCTCTAATTTGACAAGAGTTTTCTCCAACTTGAGCATCAAACTGACTAAAACTTTGAAAACAATAAAAATATTGAATGGAATTCTTCAATTTCTTAAGAAAGAAGCAAAGCAAATCAATTATCCCAATTATTTCTTTGTTAGAATGTATTATCATTTCCTTAGAAAATGGTAATACATCAATTAAATTTAGTTTTTTATCAAAAATACTTTGTGCAATATTCATAGCTATCTTTGAAATAAAAATTAAAAAAAGGCTTACTTCTCTCTGTACAAAACGACCATAACAGATACACATCCACATGTTACTAAACTTAATGTTGTACCTATTATTAATAAGAGATCTTCGTGCAAAAAACCATGAAGTACAGTAAACAGCTGTATAATGTTAAAACCACCAAATGTGAGCAACGAAAATCCTTTAGAATTTTTTGTTTTATATAGTTTAATAATTTGAGGTATAAAAAGCCCTGCATTAATAAACAGCCCTAAACTAAAAATAGTTTCTATAATAAATTCAACCATATTTACCTTCTCTAAAACTTCATCCAATAAGGATGTAACCTCTTCTTTCTCTAAATTTCTTGAGTTTTTCAAGCTCTTTTTGGGCAGCATCAAAGTTTTCAAAAAGGCTATGTCTTACTTGCCCTCCCCTATTTCCTCCCCAAGCTTTTATAATTACCCTGACGTGGTCAAGCAAAATTGACCAACCCAGTTAAGGTATTTTTGGCTCTCCATTTTTTATATAGTGCTTCAAAGACATTAGGACTTTTATACTGAAATGCCCCCTTCGGTTCCGACAAAAATTATTTCTTAATTTAGGACGCTTTTTGTCGGAACCGAAGGGGGCATTTCAAAATTTTATCTCAATAAATCAATCTGATGTCCATATGTATCACAAAATATGTGTTTAATCATAAATAATGTTTTATTTTTTTCACAACATCCATGTGAATAAGAAAGCTCCTTCATATAAAGCAACTCTTCTTCAAGTTCTCTTAATACCGTTAATTTTTCATGTTTAGTTAAAAGCTTTTTATAAGGGTTAAAACTTTCACCTTCAAGTCTTTTTCCAGAGAGTTGTGGATGGCTTGCCATATTAGCAAGAATGATATTCTCTAAACCCAATTTTAAAAAAGCTTGAATATATTGTGTTTTACTTTTTCGGTGCTCGTTTTCCTGTAATAAACCTTGAACCACTATACAAGGCATAAAGAAATCAAAATTTGCAGTTTCTTGAAAGACAAATTTTCCATTTTCTGGAAGAAACACCATAGAAAATATATCAACAGGATTTTTTTGTGTGTCTTCAACTTCAGTGATAACTAAAACACAAATCTTCTCTTTAATGATACTTTCTAATAAAACTTTTATTGTTAAAAAACATGGAATAACAGAGCGCCCATCATCATCTTTATGCTGCAAGCTGCAAATAACAGGATTCCAAGCTTGATAGGTTGGAGTTTTTTTTAATAGATCTATGATAAAAGAAATAGATTCATTAGACAGCCTAACCTGATAAGCATGTATCAATTTTTTAGAATATTTACGTGTTACATTCAATTCTGAGGATATTTTATTAAATTGAATTGTATTAGATGTATCGAATCTATCTTCTTTATAATAAGTTAAAAAATAGGAAATTATTAAAAAATGTGTTTCCCTAGATATATTTATAAGCAAATTTTTCTCTCTAAGAAACTGGCTTATTGTTTCCGTGCTAGCTAAATTTTTGCAAATATTTATATTTTTACTCTCTTTTAAATGATAAAAATCTTTGAGGATACTCTCGACTTTCAACTGACATTCTTTTAAAATTTTTATTTCTTCATGGATTTCCATACTCTTTAATTTATTTACTACAAACAGTATCTTTAAAGCTCGTATTTGACAAGCTGTGTCTCCAACATGTGGATCAAACAAATAGAAATTTTTCTGATCAAAATTTTTTAGGGCATCGACTCCAATTTTTAATAACCTTATCAAAAAACTTAAAGTTTCCTCTTTCATTTGTAGGTTTTTCAACAAGGAATTTGGGTCTTTTGGGAAAAAATCTAAAATGGAAGTTTTCATATTATTTTCTATAAATAAAAATCATCAAAGTAACCATTCCACATGTTATTAAACTTAATATGTAACCTATTATTAGCAGATAATCTTTGTGCAAAACTCCATGTAATAT
>CAVYTG010000006.1:0-5925 GCA_963771515.1 uncultured Gammaproteobacteria bacterium
AGCTATGTGTACTCATTTGCCAAGAAAAGAGAGAAAAAGTTACGTCATCCTTTTGCATTATCGAATTGTCAGCCTTCTAACTCTCGAAGAAGTTTTTCCGTGTCAATAAGTTGAGCGTATTTTATCAGCAACTTATCTTCCATTGCAAATACAGACAGAGCGGTTTTAATTTTTTCAAACTTGTCTCTATTGTTGAAGCAAGTCTCTATGAAATAGGTATCGTTGATTGCGACTGGGTTTATGAGTCTAGTTCTTTCTAAATTATCTGTTAATCTAATTTGATTACCAATTACCGATGAAAAAAATGTCTCGGAACTCATTTTGAAAAGTTGCCTAAACACTTCAATGTAGAGTTTGGATACTTCTTTTATCTCACGTTTTTTATCAAGAAAAATGGCGTATTCTAATTTCTGATGTGTTGGATCATCGGATTCAAATCATTGCTGTCCCATAGTTAGTTCCAAAGTAAAAGCTGTGGAGAAACAATCGTTTGAGGTTCGTTAGGAGGTTTTAGTATCTCCCAAATGGATCTTCTGTCAAATAGATTCAACTGAAGGATCCGAAGAATTTGGCAAATCGATATTCCAAGCTTGGCTTTGAACTTCAAGACCGACAGCAACAAGTAGACACAAAGAGCAATCCAGAGCTGCGTGAGCACAGCGTTGCTTGATGTACCAAGGAAACTCTTCACTTTAAGATTTTGCTTGATCCATTTAAAGAACAGCTCAATTTGCCAGCGTTCTTTGTAAAGGGCTGCAACTTCAGTAGCTTTTAACGACATTGAGTTAGTGAGGAATTGATACATTTTGCCAGTTTCAGGGTCCTCAAACTCAACGAGTCGGTAGTCTGCAGTAAAGCCTTTTAGTTTAACTTTTTGATCGGATTTTATGGTATCAGAGTCGGTTCGTCGTCGATTGCCAATTCTGAAATAGCTGGCATTACACTTCAATCGGGTAACAAAGGTGATATTCCTGTCGGTCAATTTTTGGTACCAGGAATAATCTGTGAATCCTCGATCAAAAACGACACAGGCACCGGGGTGTAAAGTGAGGGTTTTGGCCCAGTCGGATTCATGTTTTTTGCCGTTAGTCATGTTCATGAAGACCGGCAGGTAGCCATCTGCATCGATGCCAAAATGAAGCTTGATAGCACCTTTTGCCTTCCTGAAAGTAGCCCAGGGAAAGACAGAAAGGCATAGGTCAATTGTTGTAGTATCGAGAAGATAGACTTTTCCTTTGAACTTAAATTTGTGCCCTGGAGAGTGCCGACGATACCGACTTAGCAGCTTGTAAAACATATCTCGATAGAGTTGGTAGGGCTGTTGTTCATTGACGCGTGCGAGGGTTGTTCTCTTTGTTGATCTCATGCCGAGGTGATAAATCCGCTGCCTTTGTGCACCAATGTTACTTACGACCTGGTTTCCCCATATTTTTCCGTATCTTCCATTAGGAAGTTAAAGTTTTTTTCCAAAATTTTTAATCTTTGGGAGAAATGTAAGATATTTGTGGGAAAGCAAATTGTAAGGTGTTGATGATAATTTAAAACGATCAGGAGAAGAAATTCTTTGGATTCTATTTCAACATAAAAATAGGACTAGTTGTTAGCTTTTCCATCATCAAGCTTTAAGGAGATATTCATGTTGCGGCTCCTGATCGATGCCCTGGAAGTTGAAAGAAAACCTTGAGAAATCATTCTAAGATCGACACGCAAAAAAGTGCGCGTCTCAACTCAGCTTTATACATAAAAGGAGAATCGTAATGTCATTTACTGATGACGCAATTGATGTGGTCGTAGCGTTAGGAAAAGGGGTTTATTCTGTAGGGCAAGATGTTGTTCTTGGTTTAGAAAGAACGGGTGAAGGCTTTGGTCTTGGCAGTGATGGCCGCATGGCGACAATTGGTTACGAAAATAGAGCTATGGTTTCTATAGTTGAAAATTTTGTGAAATATGGAATCAGTAATCCGAGAAGTCCTCTTTATAAAAGTATTGTCCATGTTCTTGAGCATTATTATTTATTTTTTCCAGATAAGGTCATAACGGCTTTGGCTAAACAAGCCGGTATAGGAGCTGGGTATGCAGTTGGGAGAATGGTAATAGGTAAAAAATTGGCTGCAGCGGTTGCCACAAGAATTGCAATGGCTATTGCGGCAAGTGCCACATATAAACAAATAGCAAAACGCATTGGAGTCTCTGCAGGAGCATCTGCCTCAGGAATAGGTACTCCTATTGGTTTGCTAATGATGCAGGGGTTTATGCAACGTTCTTCTCATGCCTCAATGCGCCTTAGACATAAAAGCCCTAAACTCTACTTCATTCTGCAGAGAAATGGTAATTTACAATTGCTCTTTTTTTTATTGGAGAAGCCTTTAGAGAAATACGTTCAAGCCATTACAGCCGCTGAAGGAAGCAATGCGCAATTTCAAAGTGCAATCAACAGAAAGTATTTGAGGCTTTAATCATGACTCTTAAAAAATTGGTCTATTATTTTTCGAAATTTACGTTAATCGATGAAATCTTAGGCTTTATATACTGGGTGCTTGCTCTTTATGGCATGTTTCTTATTAGAGAGTACATCAAAAGCCAACTGGCTATAATTGCAGTTATTTTCTTGTATATTGTTACGGTTGTTTTCCTTTACATTTTCCTTATAAAAAGAGTCAAAATTTATTTAAAAGGAGATCTAAAGTAAATAGATAACAAAATAAAAAGAATATGGGGATGCCCATAAAATTATAACTTTCACATTGTCGGTCATCATGTGTTAATAGTTGGAGCATCCCACCGGCCATGCAATCAGCCTTAACCGGGGGCAACTTCGCAACGGCCTACTCTTCCAAAACCGCTTAAAATCGATAAATAAAACCAAGAATAGTAAAAATTTGTATTTGAGAGACAATATCTCTTGAAAAGCAAAAAAATATCAAATTTCTTGATATCAAGAAGCTGTAAAAGAGAAAATTCCTCCATGGGTGGGTGTTATGCTGGTTTCATTTGCAGTAGAAAACCATTTATCCTTCAAGAACAAAGTCTTGTTTTCCATGGTCCCAAGCCGTGAAAAACAGCACAGTGAAAGAATTCCCCAAATCAAGGGGTATACCTATCTTTTGCCTATAGCTGCAATTTACGGCGGTAATGCCTCTGGTAAAACGAACTTTTTCAAGGCGATCAACTTTGCTCGAAACGTGGTTGTCGTAGGAAGCCAGCCTGATACTCGTATCCCAGTCGAGCCATTTAAACTGGATACATCCTGTAAGGCAACCCCTTCCACCTTTATCTTCGAGTTTTTTGCCAGAAGCAAATGTTATGAATATGGTTTTTCACTGACTTCACAGAAGGTTGTTAAAGAGTGGTTGGTGGAAATTTTAAAGACCACTGAAAAGAAAATGTATACACGAGATGAGGACTCCATAACTTTTGGGCCATCTCTAAAGAAAAATGACAAGATGAAGTTCCTATTCCAGGGTACCCGGGATAATCAGCTTTTTCTGACTAATGCCATCAGCCAGAAGGATGAGAGGTTCAGACCACTATACCTGTGGTTTCGAGACGTACTGGTACCTATCGCACCGGACTCGAGGTTTGAATCATTCGATCAGTTTCTCAAGCAGGATACACCTCTTGCTGAATATATAACTGGCGCTCTTGTGGGTATGGATACTGGTATCAGCAAGCTTGGTGGAGAAGAAGTCACGTTTGATAATCTTGCTGCTCCACCAGAAATATTGAAAAAAATAAAAGAAGATCTTCCAGACAATATGACCTTTCGTCTTCGTTTAGACCCGGTCGGTGATCGCTATGTCATCACCAGAAAGGACGGGGAAATACGGGCAAAGAAGTTGGTGAGCTACCACACCGATAGTGACCGGAATGAGGTGAAGTTCGAGCTTAAAGATGAATCGGATGGAACCTTGAGGATGATTGACCTGCTCCCTGCCTTCAACGCAATCTCCCGGCCGGGGGTCAATAGGATTTACATCATTGATGAACTGGATAGAAGTCTGCACACCCTTTTGACCAGACAATTGCTAGAGAGCTATCTCTCCGGCTGCAGTGCAGAAAGTAGATCTCAATTGCTCTTTACCACCCATGATGCGTTGCTTATGGATCAGGATTTGTTGCGAAGAGACGAGATGTGGGTTGCAGAACGAGATCAGGATGGCAGCTCTGATCTGATAGCATTTAGCGAATACAAAGAAATCAGAAACGACAAGGATATCAGAAAGAGCTATTTGCAGGGACGCCTTGGCGGAATTCCTAAGCTTCTTTTTAAAGGTTCTCCAAGAAAAGCAGATATCGTCAAAAAAGATTAGGCCTGGCTAGTAATTGAAGGCATCGCGTTTCTATAGAAAACACCTCAAGCTTCAAAATACCTTTCCAACCAGCAGCGCCGCAATGACATCCGTCAGGGGTCTTTCGTTCGATTATGTCCTTAAATACCCTACATAAAACAATGGCTTTCCCGGACAGTCAAGGTCTTATTTTTATGTATATTTAACGCCCTGATTAACATTATTTAATCATATTAACTAACTGCAATGAATGCTTTTGTACGAAGCGAACAATACTGAAGAGCCTTGTGCGGGAAAACCACACGCAGGGACCTCTGAGAGGGGGCGGTCGGGAAACTGGCCGTCTTACCTCGATGACTTTTTATAGAGAAGGAGAATAAATATGTCGTTAAAGGAAGATGCTATCGATGTCGCACTGGCGTTGGGAAAGGGGGTTTACTCTGTTGGTCAAGATCTTGTCTATGGGTTGGATCGAACAGGCGAAGGCGTTGGTCTAGGCAATAGGGGGCGAATATCTGAAATTGGTTATGAAAATCAGGCTCTTTATAACTTAATGAAAGAATTTATTAAGTTAGGTATTCAAAATAAAAAAAGTCCAATTTTCAAATCAATTGTAACTATTCTTGAACATTATTATATGTGTATGCCTGATTATGTAGTGTTAAAATTGGCCAAGCAAGCTGGGGTTGCCGCATCCTATACATCAGGACGTATGGTTGTGGGAAAAAGTTTGGCTGAAGCTGTCACAGTTAGAATTGCAACATCCATTGCTACAAGTGCAACATATCGAATGTTGGCTCAAAAACTTGGTATTTCATCAGGCATGTCGGCAACAGGGGTTGGCCTTCCAATTTCTATGCTAATGATGCAAGGTATTCTTCAGCGGTCATCATTATCTGCTACGAGATTAAGAATAAAAGCTCCTATGCTGCATAACAAGTTAAGGCAAAATGGAAATTACCAATTTTTATACTTCATACTTGAAAAACCTCTGTCAAAGTATATTGAAGTTATAGCTAAAGCAGAAAGCAATTAAATTAATTGTCGGACTCATTCATGTCGATAAAACGCTTTTTATCATTATTTATAAAGTTTACTTTTTTGGGGCATATACTTGAGCTCATATATGCAGCTTTGTTTTTTTTAGGGCTCTTTTATATTTCAGAAAATGTGGGAAATGGAATAGCATTGATTGTGGTTCTGATTGTATTTGTTGCTATATTTATTGCCATTTATTTTTGGTGGGTAAAAAAGCTCAAATCATTTTTGTAAAAAAGCAAAAGGGGTCGCCCATTAAAAGGCCCCTTTTCAAGGAATAGTATTCCCCGTTAAGGAAAAGAGAGATTTTTCCTTGTAGGGGTACAAATTTATAATATGCCTCTTGTCCTGAAGAATACCTGTTCTCTATCACACCCATTTTTCCTGATCTGATCTGTCTGGCCTGGTCACAGGTGATTGTGTCACTAAATGCTCGATATCGAAAACCGAGTTTGATGTAGTGTCGGGTCTTCGTAATCAAGGGTCGATATATACGATAACCAAAGGTCGTCCATTTGGTCTGCCGGATTTGCTCTGGCAAATGTTGTTGCTTATTGCTGGTAATTTTGCTCCAGACCAAGGTGGCCGGGGTGTCCCG